>JACDCM010000070.1 GCA_013817545.1 Gemmatimonadaceae bacterium
GGACGCCACGTTGGCGCTGTGCCGTTCCGCCGGCGTTCGTCTCGTGGACCAGGTCCCGCGAATTGGGGCGGAAGGCAAGCGGATAGCTTTTCTTCACCCCTCCGCCACCAACGGCGTGCTCATAGAGCTGAGCGAAGACTAATGCGGCCGCTCGGATTCAAGTTCCCACCAGCGCTGTATTACTCCTTGGGAGGGTTCCGGCAGATATCCGTTACTGGCTCGAGGTCCGCGCTTTCGACATACCATCTCGCGCTGGGCCCCTCGACAGTGACGAAGTTGGTTTGCCGGGTCACTGTCCCATTCACCAGCTCCACCCTGAAAATCCGCTTTCCAACCTCTCCTGGCGAATCGTTCAGGATCCGGTAGGACTCATGATCCAGGTAACACTGCATGATGAGTGCGGCCTTCTCGAGCTGTTCACGCTTGTCTCCATCGCGCGCCGGTCCTTTCGCGTGGCCCCACTTGATAGTGAGCGTCTGAATATCCTCGGCTCTTATCGCGGCGAGAAATTCGTCAACCGCTGTGCGCGGACTCGACGCTCCTACGACGTTGCGATTGGCGCCGGGCATGGACGACCCGGGCGTGCTTGGCTTGGTAGCGCATGCGCTGATCGCAATAACGAGCAGCGCCTGAAAGGTGCGTTTCACTAGGTTTCCTCCACGAAATTGCGTGCGAACCTTAACAATAAGTTAGATGCGGGCAACCCACCAACGGCTATACGTAAACGTGGATCACGTCGCGACATTGAGGCAGGCCCGCCGCGCTCGGGAACCCGATCCTGTTGCCGCAGCTGTTCTCTGTGAAAGCTGCGGCGCGGATGGAATCACCGCCCACCTTCGAGAGGATCGGCGCCACATTCAGGATGAAGATATACACTTGCTCGTCCGGAATGTGCGTACTTTTCTGAATCTGGAAATGGCGCTCACGAGTGAAATGCTGGAATTCGCGGAACGGGTGCGCCCGCATCAGGTGACCCTGGTGCCGGAAAGTCGTGAGGAGGTTACCACCGAAGGTGGACTGAATGTCACGCGGGAGCCTGAACAGCTCGCCGAGGGCCTCGCCCGCCTGAAACGGGCCGGCATACGTAGTAGTCTGTTCATTGATCCGGATGCCGGCGCTGTGCGACTCTCACGAGAGCTCGGCGCTGACGCTGTCGAATTGCACACCGGCAGGTATGCCAACGCGGATGGCAATGGAATGGAAATCGCCGCGCTGAGGGAATGTTCGAGATTGGGTGCGGAGCTCGGGTTGGCGGTTCACGCGGGACACGGACTTACGATTACCAACGTCGCCTCGGTGGCTGAAATTGCCGAGATCGAAGAGCTGAATATTGGCCACTCGATCGTGAGCCGGGCTGTATTCGTGGGGCTGTCCGCTGCGGTACGCGAGATGCGTGCGGCTATGAACGCGGCGCGGCGCTTGTACTGATCGACGTGCATTTCGCGGTCGCGCTTTGACCGTTCAATTTTCTTCTGGAGCTCGCATGACCACGCCATCTGCCGCAGTCGGATTCTTTATCGTTGAGGCATCTGCGTTGATAGATGGCCTTGACACGCTGCTCAGCTCGCCGGGCGCCGACGGACCTGATGCCGAGGCATTTGTCAGGCTCGCGCGCGCATTGCGCGGCAACTCGACGATGTATCGGCAGACCGAGATCTCGCGGGTGGCAAGCGCCGTTGAACGGGCAGCACGCGCACTTCGCGAGCGTGCAATCGCGTGGAATCCGCGGCTGGGTGCAGCGCTGGTAGCCACCATCGACGACCTTCGCATCCTCGTTCGTAATGTCGGCGCCTGGAGCAGCGCGGACGACGAACGCGCGTTGAAACGAGCTGCTGAACTCGAAAGCCTTGTTCCAGTGAATGCCGCGGCGCCCGCGCGCAACGCGGCCGAAATGGGGCGCGCCTTCCTCGCTACACAGACGTCAGAGCTGGCTGCGGCTCTGGAGCGGGTGGCTGCAAATCCGGATGACAAAACGGCCCTGTCCGCGTTGTTGCGTCACTCCAGGTCATTGCGCGGCATAGCGCTTCTCAAGGAGCAGCCAGTGCTCGCCGACGTCGTGAGTCACATCGAACACGTCGCGCAGACGGCGGAGCAATCCAACCTTGCGTCCACCCCTGAACGCCAGGAGCTCTTCCGCGGAGCGGCCATGCTGCTTTCCCACGCGGCAGGTGAGATATCACTCGGACGCACCGTAGCTGGTGCGGGACCTGAAGCGGACGCATTCACACGCGCGGCGGGCGCCATGCCTCGGTCCGAGACTGTTGCGCCACCAGTGATACCGGTGGCGCAGCTGGCGTTCGACGGCGATCCGGCACACGTCGTTTCCGCGGCAAGCTCGCCCGCTTTTTCATTGGCTAGCAGATTTCGCGTTCAGATCGTGAGCTTCGCGGAACATCTTCGGCGTGTAGTTGCGGATGCGATGGATACAGTGAATACGGCTGGCTCTCAGCGTAGCGCAAATGAGGTTCGGACGGCGCTGAAAGGGTTGATAGCGACTGCCGAGAGCTTCAGTGAAGCGGAGTTGGGGCGGCGTCTTTCGCATTGGCTTGATCCGGCCGCCTCACTGAATTCAGCGTCCCTCGCAGACATCGATCGGGTAGCCAGGACTTTAGCTGATCCCGGTTCGAGCCGCGAAGCAGTAATGTCCCTCCTCGTGCCACCGGAACGGCTCGATTCCGCAGATCACGTCGGGACCGGTGACTCCGGGCATAGCATGCCACCTGCACCTGTTACCGCCGATACGCGACGCCGTGCATCCGCGACCCCGACTGGAGCGGGTCTACGGGAGCATTTGCGGCACGGCATATCGGAGATTGGGAGGCTGGACAAGGAGCCACTTAGTCCTCGGCTACAACTCGCGAATGAAGCCATCGTCCCCATCGAAACTCTGTTTTACAGCGGCCGGGAAGCCCTCGTGCGGGCTGTGGAACTGCGCAACGAGATCCGTCGCGGCCCGGAATTGTCATCCGATCAAAAACTGACAGAACTATTTGACCTGCTCGATCTCGCGCTCGCCGCACCATGAAGCTCAACTGGCGCGCCGTGCTCGGCATTGCGCTAAGCGGTGCGTTTTTCTGGTGGGTGCTTCGAGATGTCAGTCCTTCGGAAGTCTGGGCAAACGCGCGAGCGGCCGACCCTGTGCTTCTACTCATCTCGGTTACTTGCGCCACACTTGTCTTTCCTATTCGCGCCCGGCGCTGGCGAACGATCCTCTCGCCGATCGAGAATAACATTCCATTCGGTCCGCTGTGGCGATCCACTGCGATCGGCATGATGGTAAACAACGTCGTACCAGCGCGCGTCGGGGAGATCGCGCGGGCATATGCGCTCACGCGCGAACGCCCATCTATCGCATTCTCGGCGTCATTCGCATCGCTCGCTGTGGACCGAGTGTTCGACGCAGTTATCGTCATGCTTCTTCTGCTGTTCGCTCTGTTGGACCCCGCCTTTCCGAGCGAAAAGACTGCCATCGGTCAGAAAGTGGCGAACACCCTTGGCATCGGTACGTTGTTCGCCGGCGCACTGTTGGCGCTCCTGTATCTGCTCGTGTTTTTGCCGGAGCGAATCATCAGCCTGTATGAATGGTTCGCCCGACGGCTCGCGCCCAAGCTGGAAGCACGTGGCCGGGACGCGCTGCTCGCGTTCGCGGCCGGCCTCGGTGTGTTACGCAGCCCGCGTCGTTTCGCGGAGGTCTTCTGGTGGGCGTTGGTGCACTGGCTTGTGATGGCGTTCTCCTTTTGGACCGGCTTCAAGGCCTTTGGCATAGATGTCAGTTACCAGGCCGCGCTGCTCGTGCAGGGAGTGATCGTGGTGGGTGTGGCCATTCCGCAGGCACCGGGCTTCTTCGGTGTGTTCGAAGCTGCGGCCAAGTGGACGCTGGTTGGTGTATATGGAGTCGACACCGGGCGCGCTGTCAGTTGGGCAATCACGTATCATTTCCTGACTTTCATCCCCATAACAGCGATTGGCGGATACTATTTCGTCCGCTTGGGGATGCATTTCCGCGATCTCACGGCGCAGACGGATACTTCGGCCGCCACCGCTGCTCTCGGTCCTTCCTCAGGTACCTGATGGCACGTGTCGCGATGCTTCGCGCACAGGCCAAGATCAATCTTTTGCTGCGAATTCTGGGTCGCGAACGTTCCGGCTATCACTCGCTCGAAACTGTATTTTCGCGTTTGGAGCTTTGCGACGATGTCGTAGTCCGTGTAGGAGTCAAGGGACAGTCGCTCGACTGCGGCAGCGCGGAGCTTGGAGCCATGGAGGAGAATCTCGCCTACCGAGCCGCCATGGCGTACCGGGAAACCGGGTGGCCCGAGGGCTTCGCCATTGAGATAACGAAGCGAATACCGGTTGGCGGCGGGCTGGGCGGCGGAAGCGCGGATGCTGGAGCAGTGCTGCGATCGCTCAACGCCCTTCGCCCGGAACCCATTCCGAATGACGCTCTCCTCGATCTGGCGTCGGCGATCGGCGCCGATGTGCCGTTTCTCTCCACCGATTCTGCGATGGCTCTTGCGTGGGGACGCGGTGAGCGCATGCTCGCGCTGCCGCCCCTTCCACCGCGAGATGTCGTCCTGCTGACGCCCTCGTTCGGCATCTCAACAGCCGAGGCTTATTCCTGGATCGCGGAAGACCGTGGCGACGACTACAAACCGGTCGCAGGTGAACTTACCCTCGGCATGTTTCTCGACTGGAATAGCGTTCTCAAAATTGCACGGAACGATTTCGAGCCCGTCGTGATTCGAAAACAACCACTTGTGAGAACGTTGGTCAGCGCACTACGATCGTCCGGCGCATCCTTGGCAATGCTTTCAGGTTCAGGTTCCACAGTTTTCGGTTTATTCGACGAAGCGGCCGCGCCCGATGCGTCGAATTTCGACCATTCACTCGGAGCCGTACCACGGCGAACGCGAACTGCCGCACACGTTGAGGAAGTCGTCCTTACGGACTAGGTTTTAGTTGCCTGCGATGCCCCCTCGTCCAATGGCAGGACATCGGTCTTTGGATCCGGTAATGGTGGTTCGAATCCACCGGGGGCAATGGTTATTGGGAGTGGGGAGTGGGGCGTGGGGGTTGGGGAATGAAACAACAGAGTCGCGATTAGCTTGATTCCCTGTGGGACCTTTCCGGCTCCTCAGCTTTCGCCTACTCCCCAACCCCGACTCCCTACTCCCTACGGTTGTATACCGCAGTGGCACTTACTAAGTTACAAGGCTATCGCATGGATGAGTTAGTCGTTCCTCGCCGCGGCTTCAAGCTCCTCTCCGGAGGTGCGAACCGGATGCTTGCGGAGGAGATAGCGCGTTGTCTGGGCGTGGAGCTTTGCAAGGTCACGATTTCGCGATTTGCTGACGGCGAGATCTTCGTCCGAATCGACGAGAACGTGCGGGGCCACGATGTCTTCATCGTGCAGCCGACCAATCCGCCAGCCGACAACATCGTGGAGCTTTTGCTTCTCATTGATGCGGCACGCCGGGCGTCGGCGGCACGAATCACCTGTGTGATGCCGTACTATGGCTATTCGCGTCAGGACCGAAAGGATCAGCCCCGCGTCGCGATTGGGGCGAAGTTGCTGGCCAATTTGATTACGACCGCAGGAGCTGACCGGGTATTGGGAATCGATTTCCACCAACACCAGTTGCAGGGTTTCTTCGATATTCCTGTGGATCATCTGTATGCTGCACCAGTGTTCGTATCACATTATCGGAAGAAGCATTTAAAGGATGTTGTAGTAGTTGCGCCGGATGTGGGATCTGCAAAGATGGCGCGCGGATTTGCGAAGCGGCTTAACGGGACCTTCGCAATCATCGACAAGCGGCGTCCAGCGTCCAATGTGGCGGAGGTCTTGAACGTCGTGGGTGAAGTGGATGGGCGCGACTGCCTCATTCCCGACGACATGATCGATACGGCGGGTACGGTCACAGCGGCTGCACGGGCGCTAAAGGATCTGGGCGCGCAGGACATATATGTCTGTGCGACTCACCCTTTGCTCTCTGGCCCAGCCGCCGAACGGCTCAGTTCGGCGCCAATCAGGGAAGTAACCGTAACTGACACCGTCGAAATCGCGCCGGAGCACCGTTTTCCGACGTTGTCTGTTTTGTCAGTAGGAGATCTTCTTGCCAAGGCCGTTCGAAACACACATGACGATCAGTCTGTCAGCTCGTTGTTTGAATTATCGTAACTGGAGATAGAGACACGTATGGCAATCGCAACCCTCACCGCGACTCCGCGGTCTGAAACAGGCAAAGGTGCGGCACGAAAGCTCCGCGCGGAGCGCCGCATTCCCGCCGTCATTTACGGACACCATCGGCAAGCCCAGGCGCTCTCTCTCGACGGACGCGAGCTCGACAAGCTGCTGGATCGCATTGCCGCCGAGACGACAGTGGTGGAGCTGACGTTGTCCAACGGCTCTTCCCGCACGCTGATCCGTGAGATTCAACGCCACCCTTTTCGCCGTGAAATCCTGCACGTCGATTTCCAGGAACTCGTAGCCGGCGAGCGAATCACGGTAGACCTTCCGATCGTGCTCATCGGAAATCCGAATGGCGTGCGCAACGAAGGCGGGGTGCTCGACCAGGTGATGCGCCAGGTAAGCGTGGATGTCGATCCGGCATCGATTCCGAATCACATCGATCTGGATGTAACCAACCTGGAGCTGAACGAATCACTTCACGTGAGCGATCTCAACCTTCCCGAGGGGGTTCGCGTGCTTGACGACGAAACCGCGACTGTTTGCGTGGTCTCGCCGCCGCGAGTCGCTGAGGAAGCACCGGTCGTTGAGGCCGTGGAGGGTATCGCCGAGCCAGAGCTCATCAGGAAGACGAAGGCTGAAGAGGGTGAAGGCGAGACCGGCAAATAGTTGGTCCGCCTTTGAAGGTTATCCTCGGACTCGGCAATCCGGGTCGAGAGTACGAGCGTACACGCCATAACGTCGGCTGGTGGGTGATCGATGCCCTCGCCGGCGTTTGGCATATCGATTCGTGGCGCAACGATGCAAATGCACGCATTGCCGCTGGCCGGTTCGGCGACGCGCAGGTTAGGCTGATCAAGCCTCTTACCTTCATGAATCTCAGCGGTGCCGTTTTAAAGCCGCTGCTTCGGCGGCTGAACTGGTCGTTCACAACCGACCTGCTCGTCGTCGTCGATGATGTCGCACTGCCTGTCGGTCGTTATCGCTTGCGCGCTCGTGGCAGTCACGGCGGCCACAACGGCCTCAAAAGCATTGAGCAGGCGCTCGGCTCGCGAGAGTACGCAAGACTGCGCATCGGAGTGAAACCGGTAGAGCCTGAACATCGGATAAACGACCTTTCGGATTTTGTGCTTTCGGCATTCGGAAAACACGAGCGCGAGGCAATACTCGAACTCTTTCCGAGGTTGACCGACGCTTCGGAAATCTGGGTTCGCGAAGGAATCGACAAGGCAATGAATGTGCATAACTGATTCCCGATTCCGTTCCACCCTCCCACTCACGACTCCCTACTTTTCCCCATGCTTCAACTCGGTATCGTCGGCCTCCCTAACGTCGGCAAGTCCACTTTATTCAACGCGCTCACAGCGGCTGGAGCAGACGCGGCTAATTATCCGTTCTGCACTGTGGAACCAAACGTTGGGATAGTGGAGGTACCGGATACTCGTCTTGCGAAACTCGCTGAGATCGTCGAGCCCAAGCGAACGGTTCCCGCCGTCGTTCAGTTCGTGGACATCGCGGGCCTGGTAAAGGGGGCGTCATCCGGAGAAGGGCTGGGAAACAAATTCCTCGCGAACATTCGCGAGACGGACGCGATCGTGCACGTTGTTCGTTGCTTCGACGATCCGGACGTACTCCATGTCATGGGAAGCGTCGATCCCGTGCGCGATCGCGAGGTCATCGAGTTCGAGCTGGCCCTGGCCGATCTCGCGACTGTGGAAAAACGGTTGGACCGCACGCGGCGCGCCGCCAAAGCCGCTGACAAGGAGGCGCTCGCCGAACTGCCGGCGCTCGAACGAGCGCACGCAGTGCTGAGCGAGGGAAAGGGATTGTGGGAAGGAGGGCTGACCGCGGATCAGCGAGCGCTGCTCGGGCCTCTGTCGTTGCTCACGGCTAAACCTGTCCTTTACGCCGCGAACGTTGCGGATCACGAACTGACTGGCGATGAGGGACCGCACCTTCGCGCTCTCAGAGCAGCTGTAAACGGGAGTGGCGAGCCGGCGCAGGTCGTTCCGTTCTCGGCGAAAATAGAGTCAGAGCTGGCGGAGCTGCCACTCGGGGATCGCGCCGAGTTCCTCGCATCGCTCGGCCTGGAGTCTGCGGGGCTCGACCGGTTGATTCACGCCGGATATGCGCTGCTCGGGTTGCAGACCTACTTCACCGCGGGGGAGCAGGAGGTCCGCGCGTGGACGATTCACAACGGAGACACTGCGCCCAAGGCGGCGGCGGTCATTCACACGGATTTCGAGCGCGGCTTCATCAGAGCCGAGACTGTCGCCTTTGACGAGTTCGTTGCGCTACGCGGGTGGAAAGGCGCGCGCGACAAGGGAGCCGTGCGCGCCGAGGGGAAGGAGTATCTCGTAAAGGATGGGGACGTGCTGCTGTTTCGGTTCAACGTGTAGACCTCTCGTTAGCCAGCGCTTACCGCAAGCCGTACGAGAGTCCCACACCGATCAACGTCTTGCCGTCTTTGATGAACGCCTTTTGAAATCCGATATTCACTCCCACCTTGCTGAAGAAAACGTCCACGCCACCACCGAGCATGAATCTCGTTCCGCTCTCCGTGGAATCTTCATCTTCGAAAAAGGAGTCGCCGGTAGCACTGGTTTTCCCGTTCTGCCTACCGTAAGCAAGTCTTGGAGCGAGGTGGGGGACGACCGTCGCTCTTCCGCTCTTGGCGGCGAGAGCCAGTGGAAGCCCGACGCTGGCGGACACCGAAGTAACGGAGATCTCGAAGCTGGACCCGTCGTCAAAGCGTGCGTTCAGCACATCGCCCGTGCCGTAGCCCAGCGTTGCATCCAATCCGAGTACAATGGAGGTAGTTCCGTCGGCATTTAACGAATTGTTCAACAGAGCTTGTCCCCAATTGGCGCCCGCCATAATGATGCCCTTGCAGTCAAACTCGACGCCGAGGTCGTTCAGCTCGCTTTCATCACAAGCAACATCCAGCAACCCCGCCTTGAGACCGATACTTCCCCGTCCAAGGGGAATATCGGCTCCGAACCCGACAACCCGACGAGAGATCGGACCCTCCTCGTCCATATGGCCGAACTGTCCGCGCAAGGTCACACCAGTCGGTTGCAGCCCGATCATTCTTGCGGTGACCGATGAAGGGAAAGCGCCGAGCGGCGTGGTCGTGATGGCGGCATAGGCTGCTGATGCGCTCACATCGATGTCTTCTTCGCCAGGAAACTGCGCAACCGCTTGCGTGCCTGTGAATGCGATGGCGGTGAGGATCCCGAGGCTCGTTCTGAGCATGATTTCTCCATTTCAGGTGTAGTTGTGACTTGGCTTTTCGATGCTCCTTAATGACGAACTGCTTCGCGACACGCAAATAAACCTGCTGCTCCGCGCAGAAACACTCCGGCGCAGGTGCTTCGGGGGTGATGCTTTGAATAGCATCGACCATAACCGTTGCGAGATGCGCGGCCGTGATTAGCTTTGAGATTCACAAGCACAGTATCTCTCCTCCCACTCGGCAACCGTGGGAGGCGGCCACGACCACAGGGAGGATTGCCACACAGTGCCTCGCCAATACGAGGTGGTGTACATCTTCGATTCCGCACTCGAAGACACCGCCATTCAGGACAAACTGACCCGCTTCAACTCACTTCTCGGCGTGTCGGACGACGACATGCAGCTCACCCAGTGGGGGCGGCGCCAGCTGGCGTACCAAATTGGAACGCGTGAGAACGGCTATTACATTGTCGCCCGCTTTGCCGCTGAACCAACCGTGTTGCCAGAGTACGAACGGGCTCTCAAGCTCGACGAAGGCGTCGTGCGTTATCTCGTGACGCTGTACGAGCATGAAGTGGGCGCGCCGCCAATGACGGAGGAAGAAATGGCCGCTGCCGCCGCCAGAGCCGACGACGACGACGACGAGGAGGATTAACATGCGCCGTCCACAGAAAAGCTGTCCGTTCTGCGAAACCCGCGTGCGTTTCGTCGACTACAAGGATGATCGTTCTCTCGGTCGCTTCATCACAGACAACGGCAAGATCCTTCCCAAACGGCTGAGCGGTGTCTGCGCCAGGCACCAGCGGCAGCTTTCCACCGCGATCAAGCGAGCCCGTTTCCTTGCCCTGCTTCCTTACATCAAGGGGCAGCAGGCATAGTGGAGTGAATCCTACCGACGGGCCGGCAGTGCCGCCGCGCGAGCAAAGATGGGGCGGGATTCTTCTTGCTCTCGCGGCGTACCTTCTGCTGTCGCAACTTTTCTTCGCTTTCCTCCCCATTGCGGAAACCATAGTTCTTCTCATTCCTTCCTTGGCCGCCTGCTTTCTGGCCGGTTGGTGGGGGGGAGGGCGCTTCATTCTCGCGGCTCTCTGGATTGGATTGGCGACATGGGGATTGACGAGACCGCCGGCTGCGCATGCGGCATCTGCATATAATGACGTCACGCGTTCCTGGGCGCTGCTTACAGCCGGCACTTTCGGATTGGTCTCGCTGGTAGCTCCAGCACAGCGTTTTTTCGGACGGGCGCTGGCGGCAGGCAGCCTGGCTCTCCTGTTGGGATTCATCATGCTACTCGTTACACGTGGCACACCTGAGCAGGTGCAGCGGGTGTTCGTCAACGAGTACGCTCGGAAAACGAACTTGTACGCCATGGCAGCGGATGCTCAGGTCAGCCTGTCGGCCGCGAGGGAAGGCGCCGAAAAGACCGCCACTGTTCGAAAGGCGCTTGAAGGGCTGGTGGTTCAGGCGCATCAGTGGTCGAAGAGTGCCGCGCCTCTTTACCCGGCGCTCCTGATTCTCGAGTCGCTAGCTGCCTACGGCCTCGCCTGGGGGCTGTACCATCGATTGAGTAGAACCCGAATAGGGCCCGCACTTTCCCCACTGCGGGAATTTCGATTCAATGATCAGATGGTATGGGGGTTCGTCGCTGGCACGTTCATCGTTCTGCTCCCGCAGTTATCGTTGCTGGGTGCGGTTGGGTGGAACTTGCTCGTTTTGTTCGGAGCGGTGTACGCGTTGCGCGGTTTCGGCATTATTTCATGGCTGATCAATCGCGTGTGGATGGGTGGCCGCGTCGCAAACATTCTGGCTATTATCGGGTTGGTGCTATTGGCACCGGTGGTAGCCCCGGCGGCCTTGCTGTCCGCGCTGGGATTAGGCGTGATGGATACCTGGATCGACTGGCGCGCCAGAGCGCGCCCTATCTCATAACGTTCGTCTGGAGCGGATTATGGAAGTCATTCTTCGACAAGCGGTAGACAGCGTCGGCAAGCCAGGCGACGTTGTGGAAGTTAAAGCTGGTTATGCTCGCAATTATCTTCTGCCTCGGGGACTCGCATTTCTCGCGACCGAGGGGAATAAGAAGCGGATCACCATGGAAAAGGCGCGCCTGGAAGCGGCCGAAAACGAGCGGATCGGTGCGGCACAAAGCATCGCCAACAGGCTGGAGCAGGTGTCTCTCACATTTTCGGCACGTGTCGGAGAGGAAGAGAAGCTTTTCGGGTCGGTTACGGCGGCCGATATCGTACAGCAGTTGCACGCTCAGGGATTCGACATTGAGAAGCGTCAGATCGACCTGCATGAGCCCATCAAGTCGCTGGGCGTCTACAAGGTGCCGATCAAGCTGCATGCCGAGGTAAAACCTGAAATCCGCGTCTGGGTGATCAAGCAGTAGCAGATGGCGGATGTCACATTGGGCTACTACCGCTATATGCCATCTGCTATCTGCAATGAAGCCCGGCTCCGTGCTGCCAGGTGCGAGATGAACAACGCGGTGTTAGGCTATTGCCTGACACCGCTTTTGCGTGATGCCGGCCCCTCGAGGTTTATAATTGTTGGATAATCGACTTCCGGGGAACCTTTTCGCGCTGTTGTAGTTCAACGCTGGATAGACCCCATAGACGCCGACGGTGCATGGCTAATACAACTGCTCCCGCAACACCCATGTCGGTCCAGCGCGCCTCGCTGTTGTGCGCGGACCTTAAGGCTTCCGACATCGTCGTGCTCGACATCAGCCGCATCTCCACCGCTACAGATTACTTCGTGATCGCAAGCGGGACGTCCGACACGCACGTTCGGGCGGTAGCGGAACATGTCCTGCAGGAAATGAAGAAGGAGGGCATCGCACCCCATCATGTCGAGGGGTTGGAACGGGGACGGTGGGTTCTGCTTGATTATTTTGATTTCGTCGTGCATGTGTTCCACCCCGCACTTCGCGACTTCTACCAGCTCGAGCGCCTGTGGAGCGACGCCGAGGTCATTCCTCTCGAACGAGAAGGAGCCCGCCCGTGAGACCTTCCTTGGTTGTCGCACTCGCCGCGAGCGTACTCGCCACGTCCCCGCTGTCGGCGCAACAGTATTTCGGGAAGAACCAGGTGCAGTACGATCACTTCGATTGGAAAGTGTTCGAGACGGAGCACTTTCTGGTGCACTTCTATCCCGCGGAACAAGTCGCATCACAGGACGCGGCGCGCATGGCGGAGCGCGCTCACGGGCGCCTGTCCCGGATCTTTCAGCATGAGTTCCGCGAAAAGAAGCCGATAGTCCTGTACGCCTCGCGCACCGATTTCGGGCAAAACAACGTGCTCGGTGATCTGGGCGAAGGCGTTGGCGGCGTTACGGAAGCGCTACGCCACCGAATTCTTATGCCGTTCACCGGCGACTATGGCAGCTTCGAGCAGGTGCTGACGCACGAGATGGTGCACGAATTCCAGTACGACATCTTTGCGCGCGGCAAGGCGGGCGGAGGACTCCAGAATCTGGCGCAGGTGAACCTTCCACTCTGGTTCGCGGAGGGGATGGCGGAATATCTGTCGACCGGGCCCGTGCACCCGCACACGGCCACCTGGCTGCGCGATGCTGCGCTCAACGGGAATCTGCCTACCATTAAGGAAATGACGGAACGGCCCGATCTGTTTTTCCCGTACAGATTCGGCGAAGCGCTGTTCGCATATATCGGACAGCGTTGGGGCGACGAGGTCATCGGCGCAATCATGCAGGCAGCGCCCAATGTCGGCGTAGAGCGTGCCTTCAGGCGCGAGATCGGCAAGACGCTCGATGAGCTGAGCGACGAATGGCGGGAGGCGATGCAGACCCAGCATCTCCCTCAGGTAGCTCAGCTCGAGCGCGCCAGAAAGTTTTCCAGCCAGACCCTGTCCGAGCGTAAAACCGGTGGACAGCTCTTCATCGCGCCGGCGCTATCCAGCGATGGCAAAAACATCGCTTTTCTTTCGAATGGCCGGTTCTCGCGTGGTGAGGTCTTCATCGATCTCTGGCTCGCCGACGCGCGCACAGGGAAGCGAATCCGCCGTCTGGTCAAGAGCACGACCAATCCAGACGTAGAGGAGCTCCGCATTCTCTACTCACAGAGCTCGTTTTCCCAGGATGGCAAGCGCATAGCCTTCGTCGGACAGCGCAAGGGCAAGGA
>JACDCM010000370.1 GCA_013817545.1 Gemmatimonadaceae bacterium
GCATTACACCTCCGCCGGAACTCAGCAGGTCAAAGACGTGCAGCATTCCGACTATCTCGTCCAGGGATTCGCGATAAACCGGAATCCGGCTGTAACCCGAGGTAGCAGCACGGCGCGCCGTATCAAGCGGAGATTCGCTCGCGTCCACGGCGAAGATCTCGGCGCGAGGAGTCATGACGTCGCGCAGTACGGTATCCCCGAAGTGCATGACCCCGCCAATGATGTCCAATTCATCCGGCTTTCCTGCGCCTTCGGATTCCCCGTCCCGCAGCAGCTTCTGCACATCTTCGCGAAAGGGGGTGTTGCGCGATTCCACCGATTTTGGTGCGCGTGCAAGGAATTCTGAGATTCCTCTCAGCGGCGCGGCCAGCTTCGCGGAGAGTTCGAGAAGGGGCGTCAGTGCGGGGGCAAGGTTGTGCGGCCAACGGCTGGCGGCCAGGCGCGGTATCCAGCGCCCAAAGAGCGCCGCGCAAGTCAGGAAAATTCCTGCTGTGACCACTAGTCCCTTCTTGTCAGCACTGGGGTAGGCTCCGAGAGCAAAACCGGCCGCTAATACCGCCATGGTCATTGCGATCTTCGCGCCCTCTGCAAGGCGGTCAGGATCCCAGGAAGCGTCTGGGCCGGTCCCGACTTGATGCCGCCGGCCCGACCAATGCCGCAGCCAGATTCGTCCCGCAAGACGCAGAGCGGCGTGCCCAGCGCTCTCGACGGCCAGGATAAGGATCGCACACGCCAGAGCAAGCCAAAGCCACATCATGCGGTCCTCTCACGCCACGCCGCGTCACGCTCGAAATAGACGCGATCGACGCGTCGCTGAACTACTCTCTCCACAACGACGCGAAAGCCGTCGAATACCAACTGCTCACCTGCGCGCGGCACTCGGCCAAGCACCGAGAAAACGAGGCCGCCTACGGTCGCTGCGTCGTCGTTCCCGATCCGCTGACCGATTGCGTGCGAAAGATCCTCGAGTGAAACTCGACCCGACACCCAGAACTTGCCACCGTGCTCCATTTCAATGGGGAGTTCTTCGCGATCATGCTCGTCACGAATTTCCCCCACTATTTCCTCCAGAATGTCCTCGATGGTAACCATTCCGGCGGTTCCGCCGTACTCGTCGACGACGATGGCTATGTGGTTGCCTGCAGCCTTGAACTCGCGAAGCAGGACATCGATCCTCTTCCCTTCCGGAATGAATACCGCTGGGCGGACGAGCGAGAGCCATCCACCGACGGGGGTCACACCCTCGATCACCGCGGGCAGTAAATCCTTCGCATACAGGATACCCACAATCCGATCTATGCTGCCCTGGTAAACAGGGATACGTGCGTGTTCGGCGCTGCGCACACGAGCCAAAACCTCCGACCATGGTGTCAGGCTTTCGATCGCGATCATGGCGATCCGCGGTGCCATGATCTCCTGCACCTCAGTGCCTTTCAGGGAGAAGACGCCGCGCAGAATTTCGCGTTCGTCGCGTGATACATCGGGAGAGGCAGCAACCACCTCTCGAAACTGTTCCTTGGTACTGGCATCGCTCGCCACACTTGCCGAGATCCCGCTTGCTCGAGTGTGCGTTTCCAATCTGAGCTCGAGAGCGACTAAAGGCCGAAGCAGAATCTCAACCACCGTCAACAGTGGCGAGAGAAAAATCACGACTGCAATCCGGTGAGATTCGCCGACGGCGCGCGGCACCGCTTCAGTGACAAGTGTCAGGAAAAGCACTGCGGTAATCGCGCTCACAAGCGCCCAACCGAAAGGCGCGCTGTTCAACCGAAGCGCCAGCGCAACGGCGATGCCTGTGACGAGGTTGGAGGCAAGACGCGCGATAGCCACAGACCGTTGCACCCGATCACGATGATCTGGCGATTCATATCTCCGCAACACGGACGGCAACTGTCCGCCGCAACACGCCTCGAGAGCGCCGTCCGCGGCGGCGAACAACACGCTGGCGATCCCGGAAAGGACCGCGATGCTTGCCATGGCGATCATCATCTGGTCAGAAGACCGGGAATGCCGGCAAGAAGCTGCTCCTGCCGTTGCCACATTATAGAACGCGTCCGGTTCGCACCTTCCGGATGCTCGTGCCCGAGTATGTGTAGCACGCCGTGCACTATCAATCGAGCGATTTCTTCACGGACGCCGCATCCATGCTGTCGCGCGTTCGCTCGCGCGACATCCAGCGCGATGTAGATGTCTCCGACCACGGGAGCGGCTGGCTTCGGCCGGTTGAATCCAAATGATATGATATCGGTGGGTCCCCGATGCCCGAGATGCCGTTTATTCAGAGTTGCGATCGCCCGGCTCGAAACGAATGCAATCGATACCATCGCGTGATTGATGCCTTCCTTCCTCAACGTCCGCGTGGCAATGTCGATAGCTCGCATTCGTGATAATGGCGAGCGCACTCCTTCCGCGCTCACGTCCACCGCTATCGTCATACTGCCGCGAACTCGGACGTAATTCCTCCGCTGGAGGCGGGGTAATCGATTCGCGTGTGGTGCATTCCAGCCAGAGCTCGAACGAGCTGCTCCTTGATCAAATCGATCTGCTTGAGCGTTAGGGGAGCGTCGCGAAGCTGCCCCTGCTCGATGCGCTGATTTACAATGCGCTCGATGACTTCCCGAATCTTCTCGGGAGAAGGATCGGGAATCACATGCGTCGCCGCCTCCACTCCATCGGCAAGCATGAGGATCGCCGTCTCCGCCGTTTGCGGAATGGGGCCCGGATACTGGAAATCCGCCGAGTTTGCCACCGCATCGCCCCGCTCCCTGGCTTTCGCGAGGAAGTAGGCGATAGACGTGGTTCCGTGATGCTCCGGAATGAATGCGGCAATCGCGCGCGGCAGATGGTTCTCCTCTGCCAACTCCAGTCCTTCCTTGACGTGATTCTTTATGATCGTCGAGCTCATGGTAGGTTTGAGCATGTCGTGGGGATTTCGCCCCTTTGGCTGGTTCTCGACGAAGTATTGCGGCTTCTTGAGCTTGCCTATGTCATGGTAGTAGGACCCGACACGGCCCAGCAGGCCGTTGGCGCCAACGGCATTGCACGCTGCTTCCACCAGATTCGCCACGCGCATCGTGTGCGCATGTGTGCCCGGAGCGTCGAGCATCAGGCGCTTGAGCAAAGGGTGATTCAGATCGGAGTACTCGAGCAGGGTAAGATCCGTGGTAATTCCCGTAAACTTCTCCGCGAGCGGAATGAGGATCATGGCCAGCGATACGGATACGAGCGCATTGGCCCCTCCCCACAGGGCGCTCACCAGCATTTCTCGAGGCTGCCAGTCGAGCGTGAGACCAATTGCGAGGGCTGACAGGGCGTATGCCGCGGCGATCGCGAGTATGGAATAGTAGGCCTGGTCGCGGCGCCGAATGACCCTGACGCTAATGGCTGCGGCGGAGCCAACAATCATCGTGAAGAACAGCGCGTTGGTCCCCCGGAAAATTCCCTGACCGCCTATCAGCACCGCGAGAATCATTGAGGCGATCATGCTGATGCGCGGATCGAATAGAACGCTGCATATGATGGCGGCCAGCGCTATCGGCACGAGCTCGGGACGAACCGGTGTGACCTTGCCCGCAATCGCGGCGACGATCAGCACCAGTAAAAAGAGCACGGCGAACATGGACAGGGAGCGGTAGGATTGATACAGGTGCGGCCGAAACAGTGCTATGGTCACACCGAAGATGAGTAGCACAAGCGCATTGTACAGGACAGCTCCAATGATGCGCCCCACCGCTCGCTCGCCGCCGGTGCGGCTTTGCATGGCGTCGTGCAGTGCCCTGAGCTTCTCGTGCTCTTCCCGGCCAACCACTTCGTGCTCTCCAATTATTTTCTCGCCGGCGCGTACCTGGTGTCGGTTGACTACGACTGTCGCTCGAAGCTCCTGCCGCCGACGCTCGGTGGCACTCTTGTCGAACGCGATGGTGGGGTGAAAGAAAGCGCTCAAGAGTTTGATGTAGAGCGCGTCTCCAACAGATGAGTTCGGCGCTGGGTGCAGGCTACGAGCCCGAAAAAGCAAGGTCCCGAACGTAAGCGCGCTGTCAGCCAGAAGGTTGCGCTCGTCCTTTCCTCGGCGAAGGATGATCTCCCCCCGCACGTCGTCCATGACACCCGACGCGGCTACCCCGACCGTGAGCCACCGGTTGTAAACGCGGCGAACGCCGTCCGCGAGCGCCCCGCGACGATTGGCATTGGCAAGGTACTCGGCTTCCGGGGGCGACAGAGTTATCC
>JACDCM010000371.1 GCA_013817545.1 Gemmatimonadaceae bacterium
GTCGCTGCTCGGCCTGGGTTGGTGGGTCACGCGCGCGACGGCGGGCTCCGCTATCGATGCGGCTATTGCCGCCACGGATGCACGCGTGCTGGAAACCCGGCGCGGGCAGCTCGCGGACGTGCAGCTCCGCGATGGGAGCACCGCCCGTATAGCGGCCGAGTCAAAGCTTCGACTTCCGAAAGCATTCGGAAACCAGATGCGAGGACTGGGGCTCGAGGGTGCGGCGACATTCACCGTCGCCACGGGAAAAGAGGTGGCCTTCCACGTGCGCACTCCAAACGCGACGATCAAGGCGACCGGCACAGTCTTCAGCGCGCGGGCGTATCCCGCGGAGGACGTCGTCACCGTCCGGGTGCGCGAAGGGCAGGTTACAGTCATGGCGAAGGGAAAGGAACGAGCGGTAGCCGCAGGCGGCGCGCTCGCGGTGGACAGAGCTGGAGTTATGAGAGAACCCTCGGCTGCGGCAGTCGATGAGGCACTCGGTTGGGCGGACGGTTACTTCGTCACGAACGACCGCCCGCTGCGCGAAGTGTTGCCGATGCTCACGCGTTGGTACTCGCTGGAGCTTTTCCTCAAGGACTCAACGCTGCTCGGCCGTCGTGTCACCATGCGCTCGAAGCTGGACTCCAAGGCGGACGCGATCACCGCACTGGAATCGGGCGCTGGAATGGTGTTCGGCTATGAAGGAACGACAATGGTGCTTACTGATACGTCGGTTGCGGCAAGGAAGGCAGTTACGGGGAAGTAGCGTCAGGAATTACGGCGGCTCCTTCGCAGGCTCGAAAGTCATCGTCGAAGCTTGCGATGAAGCCTGGTGAGCTGCGGCGTGCGACCGTGAGAATAGCGGCATCCACCAGGCTCAATTGAGCCATGCCCTGCTGGCGGAATTCGTCGAGCGCTTCGAGAAAGAGATCGGAGCACGGTACGAAATCGATCTCGCGTGCCGCCAGCAGGGTGCCCCCAACGCTGGAAGCGAGGCTCAATCCGCGCCTGGCACGAAGAACAGTGACTACTTCGAGGAACACGTACTCGAGCAGGAGCGCGCGACCCCCATTGGGCGGCGATGAGATGCACCATCGCGCGTGCCGCCGCGGCATGGTGAACGTCGCGAGAGTATTGTGGTACGCGATCAGCAAGCTCGGTCAAGTACGATCACACCATTGCCACTATCATCGGCCGTAGGCGACCGCGTCTATCTCCTGGCTCAGCCGTTCGTTGCCGTCGGGGTAGGGTTCCGGAGCGAGGTCACGCAGGCTGCCATTCCTAACCAGACTTTCCGGCCGGGCGAGATAGGCGCGAAGCGCCTCGTTAACCGCCTCGCCGACTGTTTTTCCTGACAGCGCGGCACTTGCTTTGAGCCGCCGATACACGGCGTCGTCCAGGTTTCTTATGGTGGTGTCCATCCTCGAGCGTAACACATGTAACGCGACCGTGCAGCACATGACACCACAACGGTACCCCGGCGCGTGGTTCCATCGCGACGTCCTTTCGGCATTGGCAGCGTTCCGTGAACAAATCGCCCGAATCAATCCGGTGCCCGCGTCCCACGATAACAGTATGCATCGGCGCACTTTACCCTGTGTGTTCAGGAGCCGGGCGCTCAGGGCTTTGGCTTGCAAAACAGTTCGCATCCGAGTTCCGGCTGAACCGAACGATGCTTCTCCGAGTGCAGGTGGTGGCTCTGCGCGTTCGCCGGCATTCACAACAAGGAGAGTAGAACCATGCAGTCGAAGCAATATCTCATTATGCTCGCCTCCGTAATGATCGCGGCGGGATGCTCAGCGGACCGGAACATCACGGATCCGCTGCAACGCACCGGCGCAGTCTACATTCAGACCAACGACGGCACGAACAACCAGATCATCGCCTACCGCCGTGCCGCGAACGGTGAGTTGCTCTTTCTCGACAGCGTTAGTACGGGAGGGCGGGGTACTGGAAGGCCGCGCCTGGGATCGCAGGGCCCGGTTATTCTAACCCAGGACGAGCGTTGGCTCCTCGTTACGAACGCCGGAAGCAACGACATATCCGTGCTCTCCGCGTCACCGTCTGGCGGATCGCTGGTCCAGACCGTGTCGTCCGGGGGAACGGCACCATACAGCATTGCCGTGAGAGGCAATCTTGTCTATGTCATGAATGAAGGGAGTGCGCCCGCTGCTGCTCCGGCGAACATTTCGGCGTTCCGCCTTGGTACCGACGGAAGATTGACTGCGATCGCCGGATCGACGCGCCCATTGAGCACCGCATTTCCTGAACCTGGCCAAGTCTCTTTCAGTCCTGACGGAGCGAGCCTCGTGGTGACAGAAAAGGCTACGAGCAAGATCGATACGTACGCGCTGCAGTCTGATGGAACAGCGACTGGTCCCACGGTCTTCACATCCAATGGCCAGACTCCGTTCGGATTCGCGTTTCGCAACGACGGAGTGTTCGTCATGACCGAAGCTCAGGAAGGTACGGCTGGACTCGCCTCCGCATCATCATATTCCCTGGCCGGCGGGTTCCACTCGATTAGCGCGAGCGTACGGAATGGCGAGACCGATGTCTGCTGGGCGGTGATCGCCGGTGGCGGGCAGTATGCGTACATCACGAACTTCGGCTCAGGCACGATCTCCAGCTACTCGATCGCGACGGGTGGCAGCATCACACTCCTCGAAGCGGTCGCCGGCCGGACTGCTGCGGCGCAGGGCCCTCGTGATCTGGACCTCGATCGCAGTGGGGATTTTCTATACGTGCTCGACGTAGGATTCGCCGACGCTTCAACGCGAGCGGTCCATGCGTTCGCTGTGCAAGACAATGGAAGGCTCGCCAGGGTCGGCACATTTGCCGTCCCGGGGAACCATCCCAACGTTGCGGGCCTCGCGGCGTTCTAACAGATGAGAGATTGGACGGTGTCATAATCGGGAAAGGTCCACTCAATTCGAGTGGCCTTTTTCGAACATTACCTTAGCGGCGTTTTCTTGCCGTTTCCCATGCCGTGCATTGACCAGTGTGCGATCCTGTATCGTGGACGGGCCGCCATCCCAGGGAGCTAGTCGAACAGCTCGACCGCCGCTCGTATCCCGGGTGCGTTCGCCAGTCGCGCATCGCAGGTCACCAGTGGAGCTCGTAGTCCCTCCGCCAAGGCGACGTACGCGGCGTCGTACGCTGTGAGAGTCGTCCGGAGGTCCCAAATGCGCGACAGCAGCGGCTCGTGCGTGTACCGTTCCATCGGGAAGCCGAGCAACAGGTCTAGCGCGGAGCGCGCGCGCCCCGGCGCGACCTCGCCGCGAGAGACAAACCGCCGAAGTACCTGCGCAACCTCGACGTCGAGGAGCGCGGGCGTGTGCAGGGTTTCCCCGCGGCGAAATACACGGGCCTCGATGGCTGCAGCGCCGGGAGTGCGAAGGAGCATCTCCAGGATTGCCGACGCATCCGCCACGATCACCGCGCGTCGCGTTCGGCGCGAACGGCGGTCGCGGGGCGCTCGCGAATTTTCGCCGGCTCCAGCGACGCAAGCCGCTCGCGCAGCTCGGCTGGAGTGAGACAGTCCAGCGACGCCTCGAGTTCGCGGCGGAGGTAATCCGACAGCGTCATCCCGGCGAGTGCGGCGCGCGACCGAAGGCGACGGTGGAGTGCGTCAGGCACATGGCGGATCTGAATCATCTTGGACATGTGCATAACATGCGAGCATGTGTATCACATGTCAATACATCTCGAGAGGATGGAAGACGGGAGGCGGAGGGCGAGAGCGCGACGAACACGGAGATTGCTTCGCCGCTCGCAATGACTTTTCGGGCCGATAGGCACCCCATGTCATTGTGAGGACACACAGTGTCCGAAGCAATCCCCGGCCTGAACACTCCCAGATTTGCTCTCGCGCCCATTCTGTCAATCCGTTCATCCTGTCAAGCAAAGCGCGCTGTTCCTCTTTCCCCAACGCGATCGCGGCAGGATATTCGCTCCGTCCCCACTCGCGACGAATCGCATGACCGAATGACCAACTACACTACCAGGCTCGATTCAATTCTTGCTCACCGCTACAGGCTCGAGGGCGAGATCGGGTCCGGCGGGATGGCAACGGTGTACGTAGCCGACGACCTCAAGCACGGTCGCAAGGTTGCGGTGAAGGTGCTGCGCCCGGAGCTCGCCGCATCGCTCGGCGCCGAGCGTTTCCTGCGAGAGATCGAGATCGCCGCACAGCTGCTCCACCCGCATATCCTCACCCTGATCGATTCGGGGCAGGACGAAGA
>JACDCM010000372.1 GCA_013817545.1 Gemmatimonadaceae bacterium
GCTTAATTCCGTTATATGGATTCATTGTGCTCGATCTCCTTAGTAGTTGAGGCGCACGGCGAAACTAAAGCGCCGCGGCAGTGGGAAGCCAAACGCATCCACCGCGTCGAGGAAGTTCTCATCCCGTCCGCCCTCTCCGCCACCCCGACCGACGGCGTTGTTCTCGGGATCCGTACCGGTGTACTTGGTCCACAGCTTAAGGTTGCGAACTCCAAAGGTGAAGGAAGCATCGCGCGCTCTCAGGACGCTGGCAACGCGCTGTGGCGCCGAATAGGTGAGGCTCAGCTCTCTCCATCTCAGGAAATCCCCATCGTCGTTCTGATTCAGACCGTCATAGGGTGATAGAGCCTTCAATGAGAGCCAGGACTTGGCCGCGGCAAGCTTCTCCTGCGGGGTTGCCGCTGGATTCATAATGGCCGCCTCCGTTTCCGCGGCGCGCCGAATGTTGCGCCCGATGAGCGGGTTGGCTTGCCGGAACGCATCGGTGAGGTTAGTGACCTTGTAGTTGCCCGCCTTGTACTCGAAAAGCGACGACAGCCGGAAATTCTGCAAGAAGCGAATGTTGGCGCCGAAGCCACCCTGCCAGTCGGGGTATGGCTTGCCAAGAGGATGATCGAGGAAGTCTAAGTCACCATCATCATTGGCGCGCAGCGGATTCATGTTGCTAAGAGTGAAAGTCGCAGCCGTCACCGGATCGGAGAAGAGTGCGAGAAGGTCGGCATCGGTGTCCGGCTTTCCGTCCTTGTTGAGGTCATACGGAAGCTCACCCGACTGGAGACAACCGCCCACTGCATCCTCGCTCGGATTGCTGTAACTGCTGCACGGAGCTAGAAGCTTGGCGCCGAAGAGGGCTCCGGGCGCTTCTCCTTCCTCGAGGAAGTTCCGGTACCGCGGATAGCTGCCTCCCACCTTGAGCTTTGGTGCGCCACCGAGACTTACAACTTCCTGTTTCAGGTATGCGCCGTTGGCGAACACGTCGAAGGAGAAATTCGGCCGGTTCACGATGAAGCTGTTAACACCTACCTCCCAACCGTTTGCCGACAGCTCACCCACGTTGTCGAGCTGACGCGAGAAGAAGCCCCCCGTCAGCGGAAACTGCCTGGAGACCAGCGCGTCATTCACAGTACGGTCCCAGTAAGTCACCTGCACACCGACCTTGTCCTGGAAGATGCCGAACTCCGTGCCCAACTCGAACTCGGATGAAACCTCGGGCTTGAGTGCCGGATTACCAAGATTCGACGGAACCAGGCCCGAGCCGAACTCTGATGCCAGCGGCTGGTAGGTTGTCAACTTGTCAAATGCTCCGGGCTGGCGACCGGATTTTCCAAAGGCGCCGCGCACGCGCAGCGTGGTCAACAAATTACTGTTCCAGCCTGGCCGGTCGCTGGGGACAATTGACACACTGGCTTTCGGATATAGCTGACCGCCGGCTTCCTCTCCGAAAGCGGAGTTCTTGTCGTACCGCGCACCGACGGTGGCGAATATCCAGTCACTGAAGCCCAATTGCTCCTGCGCGAACACGCCAGCGTTTACAACCTTTACATACCGCTCGCCCACGCTCGGATCGGTTCCAGCTGTCACAACTTCGAGTCCCGGACCCGGAAAGTCGAAGTTGTAAGCTCCCGAAATGATGCGCCGGGTAATGAATCCCTGTCCGCCGACCACCAGTGAGGAATTGATGGAACGCGTTAGATCGCGCGTCCAGGTACCCTTGGAATCGAGTGTGATGTTCTGAACGTTGTTGTTGTCAATTCCGCGCTCTCCGTTTGGATTGCGCTGGCTGAAGTTGTCGACGGCGTTGCCGAACGGAAGCTGGAAAGCGCTCCGGGCGTTCACGTTGTCCACGCCGAATGTGGCGTCGAGTGTTAGTTCGGTTATTGGCGTGAACGCGGCCGAAACTACGCCATTGAAATGTGACACGTCCTGGAAGATTCGCTCCTGCAACGCTTCCCGAACCGTGCTAAAGGCGGCGTTCCCCGTTTCATTGCCCGCTTCGGTGCAATTGCCTGGGGATTCGACTTCTGACTCTCTACAGTTGGCAAGTTCGGGTTTGCCGAACTGCGCGAGCGTGTAAGGCGCGTAAATGTTGTTGTTATTGCCGGGGGTGTCCCCGTGACGGTCGGCGTACAAGGCGCGGAATGACAGCCGCAGGTTGTCTCGAGGAAAGAGATTGATGTTTGCGGTTCCCTGGTACACCCGGTTCTCGTCTCTGGCCAAGTCCTTGATAGAGTTGGTAAACGGGGTGTTCTCGTACGTCTTGTCAGCGTTAAAGGGGCCGTCCTCATCGAAATACCGGCCACTGACGTAATACGTAGCTGCCTGGGTTCCGCCACTGACCGATCCCGAAAGTGAATTCGAGAACCCGGTCTCATTCAGATTATCGGTGAAGTTCGTTTCGAAAACTTCGTAAGGCTGGATGGTGCGGCCAAAGAATTCGCTCGACTCGGCCGCACGGGCGGCCGCGAACGCTGGGTCGGACCCGCACGGTACGGTTACAGTAGTATCCTTCCCTGCAGGTGTTACTCTTGCTACCTGGATGTTCGCAACGTGACACCCGGCGAACCCAGCCTGCGGATGGATCGCATCAGGAAACGCGATCGCCGAACGTTCCGCACGGAATGTCCACCGCGGTGGCCCGGCCTCTCCGCGCTTGGTAAAGATCTGGAGCACACCGTTGGAAGCCTCCGTGCCATACAGCGTAGCCGCAGCCGCCCCCTTGAGGATCTCGATCTTGTCTATCGATTCTGGATCGAGGTCGTCGAGCCGAGATGGGTTTCCTCCTCCTCCGGATCCAACGTTGTCGCCGAAGCCGCCGCCGTTGTCAGCTCGCACGCCATCGACGTAAACGATCGCTTCGTTCGACTGCGTCAGACTCGCGTTCCCGCGAATGCGGATACGCGCACCCTCACCTGTCAGACCGCCCGACGGCAGGGTGGCGACGCCCGGAACGCGTCCCTGGAGAACCTCAGAGGGACTGGAAATTGGCGCGAACTGAATATCCGTGAGATCAACCTTCGCCACCGTATTTCCAAGTTTGCGCTCTTCGACGGCACCACCCGTGCCGGTGACTACCACGTCTGTCAGCGAAATGGCCGACTGCGAAAGCGAAAAATCCACTTCGCTGCTCTGACCTTCAGTTACGGTCGTGGGCTTGGTGGTCGGTGCGAACCCGATCAACCGTACTCGTACCTCCGTTTGGCCAGCCGCAACCCCGGGGATGCGATACACACCAGCGCTGTTCGTGAGCGCGCCCGACCGGGTCCCTACAATCGAGACCTGAGCGTTTGCGAGCGGTTGCTTGGTGCTGCCGTCGATAACGGTGCCTTGCACCGTACCGCCGGCTGCCTGCGCAGCGAGAGGTGGAGCGTGGGCACTCAAAAGCGCACCCAACGCAGCGGCAATAACAAAGCGTGAACTGATGAACACGTTCATTCTGTCCTCCGAGAACAGGTGGAACATGAAAGCGGCAGTATGCCGCGGGACTTACGAAAGGCGGGGTATGTAATAAACGGGTATTGAGTCCGTGATCCGATCGTGACGGGCGCTCCGAAACTGTGCGCGAGGGATCGCGCGACATTCACCGGGTCCTGAACGGTGCATTTGCGAGTCGCTCGGGTAGCGTTTCGCTTTCTATATGTCACCTACTGTCACAACTTTGTCTTATTGCCACGAAAAACGCAAGTGACTGCCACCAAAAAGGAAATCGCCGGTCCGACCTACTGGCCTCGGGTCCATTAACAGCAGCGCGAGCCAGGTGTGCTAAAACGCTTCTCGAGATGCTGCGCCGCGAACTCCGCGCGGTTAATCGGAATCGTTTGCGGGTGGATAGCCGCCAGGCGCTCGACGTATGCCTCGTAATCGGGGGCACCGAGAATGGTGCGGAGCGCTCTTCCGGCGTGCCTGAGGAATTGCAAGGCACGCTGAGGCCACGAGCCGGGAGTGCCATGGTCCGAGCTTATGTGAACAACAAGGTGACTGGGGAGCATTTTTTTCAATAGGCAGCCGGGACTGCTCCCGCCTCCGCAGCCTGTGTCCCGAAGGGTATTTCGCTCGAACGTGCGGCTTTTCTCCCACCAGCTACAGCCAGCCACTCGCGCGCCGAATCCGCAAGGATAACGAGCACCGCGGCCATGAAAAATCCAGCCACGGCCGCATCCAATCGGTCGTTGAAGATCATGGTGCTGGCGTCACCCATGGTCTTTACTCCCGGGGGAAGAC
>JACDCM010000071.1 GCA_013817545.1 Gemmatimonadaceae bacterium
ACGAATAAGGACAGGACGCGTTCGCCCTTAGGTAAACATCAACCGTGACAGCTCCGCAACCTCACGCGTCATTGCCACCAGTAGCGCGAGCTGCGTCCGGCAGCGGTCCAGATTGTGGTTGGGACGCGTGACGCTGTAACCGGTCCTTGGGGGACGTGCCGGCACCTACGGCAGCGGTGCCGGGTTAGGCGCGCTCTGGGGCCTCGTCTGGTGGGTGCTCGGCGGGCTCATCCTCATGCCTGTCCTGCTCGGTATGCCCCCTTTCGCGTCGCTCCGGATGCCGGAAATGCGGCCGGTCGCCATCGGGAGCCTCGTCGGGCACCTGATATTCGGTGTCATTCTCGGCTTGGGCTTCGTGCGGCTGCTGCGTGGGAGTGGAGTGAGTATGCGCGCGACGTAATTGCTGGTGCGCGCGCTATTTCAGACTTCTGTCAGACCGGCCGAAAGAAATCGCTGAGATTCAGCCGGAACGGTTGCGACGCGCCCGATGGCTGCCACACCAGGCTGCGCGACTCGGTCGCGGGAAACTCCGCATCCGGGGTCCACACCTCGACGAACTTCGCGTCGCCGTCCACCACCCAGTACAAAGGAACGCCAGCTTCGTGATACCGGCGCCGCTTCGTGAACCGATCGGCCCGGACGGAGGACGGGCTTAGTACTTCGGCTATCAGAAGCAAGTGCTGAAACTTTGTCCAGTCGAGCGTGCGCACCTCGCCAATTGACACCACATAGACATCAGGCTGAACAAGCGTGTCGCGACTCCAGGAGATATCTCCTCGGGAGCCAAGCACCTCGCCGACACGTTCCTCGCGAAGGTACAGGCTGAGCTCGGTAAGGAGCCGAGCAACCAGGATCTCGTGCCACGGCCGCGGAGAAGGGCTCACCAGCAGCTCGCCGTAGACGGTCTCGTATTTGTTGCCGTCCTCCGGAAGTGCGCGGACCATCTCCGCCGTGTAGTAGGTAAGCACGGGCATACCCATAATGTGTGCTCCTCGGCGCGCGTGTGGCAAGGGACAAGCATCCCGCCATATTTCGGGGAGCAGCCGAGCCTCGCCTCATCACTTCATTGCGGACAGCGGCGAATTATCTCCGTGGATTACCGGCTGCGCCCGTGTTAAATGGCTCGGTGAGCGGCGCCCCCCTGCAAGCTTTGCTCGCGGCGATTCGCGCCCCTATCGGATGGACCTGGCCACGGAAGCAGGAACTCGACCATCAGTCTGCTGAACTCGTCCGGCAGCTCCACGTTCGACAGATGTGCCGCGGCGATTATCGCCAGCTCGCTGCCGGGGATCGCAGCGTGAAGCTCTCGAGCCTGAAAGCTCGGCGTGGATTCGTCGAATGCGCCGCCCATGACGAGGGACTTCGCCTGTACCCGCGCGACGAGAGCGATGAGATCCGCATCGCGTAGCGCGGCGCACGCCGCAACGTAGCCCTCAGCATCGATTCCCTCGACCATGTCCCCAATGGCGCACGCAGTGTCCGGATGGGCCGCGCGAAATGATTCGCTCAGAAACCGCTCCACTACCATTTCACGAATGGCGCGCATGCCTCCTGCGCGCACTGCGGCGATCCGCGCCTCCCAGCCGGCTACGGTACCGATGCGAGCAGCAGTGTTCGCGAATACCGCGCAATCCACCCGGGCAGGGTGGTGCACCGCCAGCCAGAGGGCGGTTAGCCCGCCGAGGGAGAGCCCACAGATGTGCGCTCGCGGCACACCAATGTGGTTGAGGAGCGCCAGAACATCACGGCCAAGCCGATCTATCGTGACCGGCTCTTGTGAGCACTGAGAACCGCCGTGGCCTCGGCTGTCGTAGCGAATAACGCGAAAGCATTGGCGGAATATGTCGATCTGTGAATCCCACATCCTCAGATCGGTGCCGAGCGAGTTGATAAGTACCAATGCAGGCGCGCTGGATTGACCATCGACGTAGTAGACTATCCTTGTCCCGTCCACAACGAGCGAGCTCATCGCGGTTCACTCGGCGAGGAGAACCGCATATTGAGCGAGCGCCCGGTCGATGAAGATATCTGTGCTGCCCAGATATCGGGCAGCCTCGAGCGCTTTGTTCAACTTCGCTTCTCCGAGAACCGCGCCGATGCGAGGATCGGCGAGCGCCTCGGTGTGAAGCGTCCGCTGCTGAGCGATGGCGCTCTCGGTTACCTCCTTGACGATGCGTTGTGCTGCAGGTCGTCCCATATGCGGCGCCAGAGCAACCATCAGTGATTCAGCCATGAGCGCCCCCCCACTGAGGTTCAAGTTGTCTCTCATGCGCTCCTCGTTTATCTCGAGCGCACTGAGGGCGTCTCGGAGCCTGCTGACCGCGCCCGCTGTGTACCGGAATAAATCCGGCATCGCGACCACTTCGGCCTGCCACGATCCAGCAGCTCGCTCGTGCTCCTGCACCATCGCAGACAAAACCACCGGGACGATGCCGACCGCCAGACGCGACGCGGTGACCGACGCCACCGCGTCGGTGGGGTTGCGCTTGTTCGGCATGGCGGACGAGCCACCTTTTCCTGGAGCCGCTCCCTCGAGTACCTCACCGACCTCTGTTTGTGCGAGGAGCACAACATCACCCGCGATCTTGGCCATCGCGCCAGCCGTGATGCCAAGTGAAGCAGCGACCGTGGCCATCCGGTCGCGCTCGGCGTGCCAGGGAATCTCCGGCGTAGTGAGCTGCAACTCTTGACCCAGCTGCCTGGCTACGTGCACCCCCGCCGTTCCAAGCACTGCCAGCGTGCCAGCGGCGCCGCCGAACTGCAGTGCCAGGTATCCCCTGCGGCGAGCGCGAAGCTCGCGCGCCTGGCGTTCAGTGAGCCCAAGCCATCGCGCTGCCTTCAGGCCGAATGTGATCGGCACGGCCTGTTGAAGCAGCGTCCGCCCGGCCATCACGGTGTGCCGATGACGTTCTGCGAGTGTAGCGCAAGTTGCGCATAAGCGAAGGAGGTCGGCGATGAGCAGGTCCAGCCCATCCCGCATCTGGAGCACGAGCGCCGTGTCGGTCGCGTCCTGGCTCGTGGCGCCCCAATGGACGTAGCGGCCGTACTGCTCCCCCACCTGCTCCATCAGATTGCCAACGAGGGGAATTGCGAGCGTTCCCGCGTTCGCTGCCTCACTGAGTAGCGCCTTGACGTCAAACCTTTCGAGCCGGCAGCATTCCACGATCCGCTCGGCAGCCTCGCTCGGAATGATGCCCGCCTGCGCTTCGGCACGCGCAAGCGCCGCCTCGAAGCGGAGCATCTGCCGCACATGTGCCTCCGGCGCGAAGACGGCTGTCATGTCGGGGGTGGTGAACGATGCTTCAGCGATCCCGTTCACGAGAGAAAGTCCGTCATCCAGAGCTCACGGGATGTTGAAGAACACTGTTTCGCCATCGCCCTGGAGCACGATTTCGAAGTGGTACGTGACCTCTCCGCGCGGCTCGGGATGCCCGAGGTCGCGCCGCGCGAGTAGCGTGGCCCGTCGCTCCGGGGGCACTAGCAGCAGCACAGGATCGGCGGTGTTTGCGGGATCGTCCTCGAAGTAAATGCGCGTCAACAGATGGTTGAGCAGACCCCTCGCGAAGATGGCAGCGACTATGTGCGGCGCCTGTGTCTGGTCTGCCGCAGACGGGACAGGGCCCGGCTTGATTGTCGTGAAGCTGAACCGGCCTGCTTCGTCGGTGGCGATGCGGCCAAATCCCCGAAAGGACGGGTCCAATGGCAGTGGGCGGGAATCGGCCGGATGGTTGTATCGGCCGTAATGGTTCGCCTGCCACAGCTCGATGACCGCGTCTGGTACGCCCTTGCCCTCTCCATCGTTCACGTGGCCGTCGACCCGAATGCGCTGCCCTTCGGCGCCGGCCATCGCCAACGCCTCGCAGCGCACGTCAGCGCGCATCAGGCAATCGTGGAAAAAGGGGCCCACGGTCTGCGAAGTTGTCAGCGGGGCAACGGTCATCCGCCCACCTCGCGCGCGTCCTCGAAGGGAGTCGCCGCCGTGCCGGCGAGTACGATGTCCCATCGCCAGCCGAGCGCCCATTCCTGCTCGGTGACGTCGTGTGCGTAACTGGCGACAAGTCCTGCACGTGCGGCCGCCGTAGGAACGGCGTTGTAGATGGGATCGAGTGGGAGTAGTGGATCGCCGGCGAAGTACATCTGGGTCACTAGGCGCGACGCCCACGACGTTCCGAGCACCGAAAAGTGGATGTGCGCCGGCCGCCAGGCGTTGGCGTGATTCCCCCATGGGTACGCTCCCGGCCCGATCGTAAGGAAGCGGAAGGCGCCAGCCGCGTCGGTGCGGCATCGGCCAATTCCGAGAAAGTTCGGGTCGAGCGGACCAGGCCACTGGTCGCGCTTGTGGATGTACCGCCCCGCGGCATTGGCTTGCCAGATCTCCACGAGAGTGTGGGGCACCGGCGATGCGCGCTCGTCGAGCACCCGGCCAGTAACGATAATTCGCTGCCCGATCGCCTCGCCTCCGGTGCCGGCGTTGCGTGTGAGGTCGGCGTCGTCAGCCGTCACGTCACTCACCGTGGGGCCGGGCCCTGTCAGCTCCGACAGGGTCAGCGGAACCTGCACGAGCGGCTTTCTCGGGGCGCGGCTAATGGTCGCACGGTACGCCGCGTACAGGTACGGCGGAAAGATGCTGGCGTCGCCACGCACGATGTCGCCAATCGTCGTGATCAGGCGTGATCCTCTACTTCACCGGCATCGCTCCTCGGTAGTTGCCCTTCTTCCGGGAAGAGGATCGTCTTCGCGAGCGTCATTGCCGCGTTCGCGGCGGGCACACCCGCGTAGATGGCCACGTGGAGCAGCGCCTCGCGAATCTCGTCGGGGGTCGCACCGGTGTTCCTGCTCGCTCGCAGATGAAGCGCGAGCTCCTCCTCGCGGCCCAGCCCCGCGAGAAGGGCGATGGTGATAAGGCTCCGCATGCGCGGCTCAAGATCAGGCCGCGCCCAGACACTCCCCCACGCTGCTTCGGTGATGAGACGCTGGAACGGCTCATCGAACTCCGTCTCGCGTGCCCGCGAACGATCCACGTGCACGTCGCCCAGAATGGCGCGCCGTACCCGCATCCCCCGCTCAAAGCGCGACTCATCGGTCATTCGCCGATCCTCTGCCTGAAAAACATAGAAATCATTGCATCGCCTTACTCATATCGTCTCTCCAACGGCAGGTATGGCGTAGCGTGCTAGATTCAGCACCGCTCGACTGCACTCCGAGATCATTTATGGCGACTGCCATATTAGCCTGTGAATGCCAACTGTCGAGCCGCCCGCATTCGCATACCGGACAACCGGGATGCGGTTCCGAGAGCAGACCCGAGGAGGAAAGATGAAGCGGAGCAGCAGGACGGTTGCGCGAGGGGCGACACCAAACAGCGAGCTCACGAGGCTGGACGGGGCCAGGCTCGCTCTCGAGGACAGCCTCGGATATCAGGTTCGCGTCACTCACCGCGCCGTTCAGCGACTGCTCCAGGCCAAAATCGCCCCTTTTGGCGTAAAGCTGGGCATGTGGTACTTCCTCCGTGTGCTGTGGGATGAGGACGGCCTGACGCAGCGCGAGCTGTCATTACGCACGGGTACGAAGGAACCGACGACCCTTCATGCGATCGCCACAATGGAGCGAAGCGGATTGGTCTCGCGGAGACGCAACAGGGGAGACCGCCGCAAGATCAACGTCTTTCTCACCAGAAAGGGGAAACAGCTCGAAGCGAAGCTGATGCCGCTGGCGATCAACGTGGTGGATGCAGCCCTCAAAGGCTTCTCCAAAAAGGAAGTGCGGCGGATGATCCGTTTTCTGAAGTCGATACAGACTAATCTGAACGCGTCGCTCGACGAGATTTCCGAATCGGACGATTAGTGATTTGTGATCCGTGATCCGTGATCCGATATATGACTAGATGCGGACGGTTTCCAATGTAGATGCGTGGAAGAGCTCGTCGACCTCGAGTCTGCGCGATGAGAGTCCCTGCGCGTGATGATGCTGAAGGAAGCTCTCCAGGACGTGCCGGTTCGCAGCCACCCCGTATGGCCAGTAGTCCTCGCCCATTAGCTCTCTCGCGGCTTTGAGCTGCTCCTCGACGAACGGCAGCGTGATCTTGGTCGCCGATGCGTCGCTGAGATTTTTCAGCGCCAGCGACTTCGCCTTCTCGAAGGCCTTGAGGCAGGCCGCCGGCAACCAGGGATGCTCCCCTGCGAGCCTGTGCCGCACACCCAGCAAGTGCATGATCGGGAAGATCCGGGTGCGGCGATAATAGTCGGTCGCCGCCGCGGTCGGATCCCCGAAGAGTCGCCCGACATTCGGATGGCCACGGTCGTAGCTGCTCGGCGCGCGCGGACCAATGAACGCATCGATCTCGCCCGCCTCTAGCAGCGCGTTAAGGGAGCGCGATTCGGGCGCATCATCGAGCTGCACGTCCACCGGAAGATCGATCCTGATCTTCTCCGGCCTGCCCGGCTCCTCGATGCCGCCGCGAACCCAGCGCATGTCGGATGGCTTCACACCAAAGTCGTCCTCCAACAAGGCGCGCGCCCAGACGCAGGCCGTCAGTTGATACTCCGGCACACCGACCGCGCGCCCTTTGAGGTCTTCCGGCCGGCAAATGCCGCGATCCGTGCGGATGTAGATGGAGGTATGCCGGAACCCGCGGGAAAGGAAGGCCGGAATTCCGACGTACGCGCTCTTCCCGCGCGCGATCTGCACAGCGAAGCTGCTCAGGGAAAGCTCGCAAATGTCGAACTCGGTGTGCCGAAAGGCTCGAAAAAAAATCTCCTCCGGCGAGAGAGTCATCACGACGGAATCCACTCCGTCGATGCGAACGCTTCCATCGATGATGGGACGATTGCGGTCATAGTCCCCGATCGCAACCGACAGCCGCAGTGCACTCACGTGCGAAATGCCCCGGCCATCTCGCGCTCTACTTCGTCCTGCTCCATTCCCCCCAGCAGCGCCACCTCCTCTTCCGACGCGCCGAGCGTTCGCCAATTCTCCGACTTGGGCACCACGCCCTGGTACGACCGTAGCTTGGCCTGCGGTACACGACGCTCGCCGAAGCCAATGACGTGGCCCGTGGTCTCGAAGCGGTGGAGGGCAGCTAGCATCAAGCGCCGGAGCTGGATGACGGCTACGTCGCTGGAGCCCAGGCGCTCGCCACTGCGATCGGCGATTGCGCCCATCGACACCCACATGGCGATGTCCTGGTTGGGGATGCCGGGAATACCGGTGAAGTCCCCCCGCTTCATTGCCTTTCGATCCTGCAGGTAATTGTTGGCGGCTGTGCGAAGCGCCGGCCGGTATTCCCCGTCGAGGTCGACGCCGACCTGGGCGACGCAGAACTTTCGCCAGGCATCCTGGTCGATGCCGCCCGTCTCGCTCCAGGCGATGAAGTGGAAGTAGCTGCTCGTGTCGTCCCTCGGAACGATCACGCTCGCCACGTTATATGAGCTGTTGGGGGGAATCAGCGCCGTGAATGGGGCAACGTACGTGGTGATTCGCACGTAGTCGTGCGTGCTGGCGTTCATGATCGGCTGCCGGATCGCGGCGTACCGCATCCCGTAGTTCGTGAGCTGCACCTGGATACGCGGCGACTTGTCCGTGGACGGCCGCAACCAGTGCGTATCCTCCGCCTTTGCGGTGTCCACCTGAGCCGGCAGCATATCCGACGAATGCAGGCTCGAGCTGTGGGCGGAGTCGATTTGCCCCTCCATTATTTGCGCCCAATTGCATGGGACATCGATCCGCGCGATGCTCACCCTCGTCTCGGGCGTCGGTGCCCACGCTGGCGCCTCGAACTCGGGCTGCTGCTCCGGCGGCCCCATGTAGATCCAGACGAAGCCGCCCGCCTCGCGCGCGGGATATGCCTTGTGCTTCACTTTCTGCCTGAAGCGGCTCTCCGGCGGCTCCGACGCCATCTCGAGAACGTTGCCCTCGACATCGAACTTCCAACCGTGATACAGGCAACGGAGCCCGCACTCCTCGTTACGCCCGAAGAAGAGCGAGGCCTTCCGATGCGGACACTGCTCGCCGAGCACACCGAGCCGGCCGTCGGTGTCGCGGAAGGCGACCAGGTCCTCGCCCAGTATGCGCAGGCGCACCGGATTGCCGTCGGGAACTACGAGCTGCTCTGACAGACCCGCGGGGATCCAGTGGCGCCGCATGAGCTTCCCCATGGGCACCTCTCCCTCCACTCGGCACAAAAGGTCGTTCTCTTGCGCGGTCAGCATCTGGGCTCCTCCCTGCCGTTTGGATCTAGGCGGCATGAGCTTTGTCTCGAATCACTTAGGCTACTAAGGTTATTTTTAGTATAACTTTCCCGATCCGCGCTGTCCAGCGTTCTCAGGGCCAGCACGCTGCGGACTGCGACTGCTCTACGAAAAAACTTTGACAGGATGAAACAGGATGAACAGGATTGACAGGATAGAAGCCCAAGTGAATCCGAGATTATTTCCATCCTGTCCATCCTGTCAAGTTTGTTGCCGTTTTCATACAATCGGCCACTAAGCATCATGCCGGCAGAGGGACCGCCTATCGAGTCGGAAGTTGACCTCGCCGCTCCGAAATTGCGTCTCGGTGTCGCGGGACTCAGCCGGGCGTTCATGCTGATGCTGCCGGCCTTTCTGCGGCACCCGCGCGTTCAGCTCGTCGCGGCCGCCGATCCGCGGCCCGAGGCCCGTCACCGCTTCGCCCGCGACTACCCCGCGCCTGCTTACGCCTCGGTGGCGGAACTATGCGCCGACGACATGGTCCAGGCGTTGTACATCGCGACGCCGCACCAGCTGCATGCCGAGCACGTCGCGATGGCTGCCGCACACGGGAAGCATGTGCTTGTCGAGAAGCCGATGGCGCTGACACTGGACGAGTGCCAAAAGATGATCGATACCGCGCGGAGCCGGGGCGTCCACATGATCATCGGCCACAGCCACAGCTTCGATAGGCCATACCAGCGCACTCGCGAGCTCATCGCCAGTGGGGCTTTCGGGAACGTCCGGATGATCACGGCGCTCAACTTCACCGACTATGTCTACCGCCCTCGACGCCCGGAGGAACTCGTCACGGGCAAGGGAGGGGGAGTCGTCTTCGGCCAGGCGTCACACCAGATCGACATCGTTCGCCTGCTGGGCGGTGGAAAGGTGCGCTCGGTTCGTAGTGCGACCGGAAGCTGGGATCCACGCCGCCCCACAGAGGGCGCGTATTCCGCGTTTTTGACGTTCGAGAGCGGTGCTTTCGCATCGGTGACCTACAGCGGGTATGGCCATTTCGATTCCGACGAGCTCCTTGGCTGGATTGGCGAAATGGGTCAGTCCAGGGAGTGGCGGCCGTACGGGGCCGCGCGCCAGCTCTTGCGGCAAATGAAGGACTCCGGAGACGAAGCCGCCCTCAAGAGCACCCGCGCTTATGGCCAAGCCGAGTCGTCGCCTCCACACGCCACAGACACAGCATTTCACAATCATTTTGGGCTCGTCATCGCATCCTGTGATCACGCTGATCTTCGACCTGTGCCGCGCGGGATACACATCCATGCCGATGAGCGGCAATGGTTTGAGGAGCTACCCGCGCCCTTCGTGCCGCGAGGGGAGGTTTTGGATGAGCTCTGCGACGCCGTGCTTCTGGGCCGCTCTCCGCTGCACACCGGAGAATGGGGGATGGCCACGCTCGAGGTCTGCCTGGCGATCCTCAGGTCGGCGGCCGAAGGCCGGGAGCTCCTGCTCGAGCATCAGGCCGGCATTCCCGATTCCTTCGGCGCCGGCGCGTCAGGCCCCGCCAGGCTTCCTTGAAGGTTGGCTCGCCGGCGTGCTGTTCGCCGCGGCGTCCGCTTCGTTCAGTCCTGCCGCCAGAATGGCGATCGCGTCGTGCTCCGCTGCCGCGGCACTGTGGTAGCGTGGCGCCGTCGTGACGAACGGCTGCGGCGCGTCTTCAGGATGATAGATGGCCACATAATAGTTGCCTGAGACGGCGTCCTGAACGGCTTCAACACGGATGAGCACTGTAGCCGCTCCTTTAGCGAGTCTCCGGCTCCCAGGCGCGATTGTATTTCTTCTGCTTCAGCTTGTCGATCGTTATGAAGCGGGACGTCGTACCTGTGCCCAGCGACGCCGCTAGCATATTGAGAGAATCGGGATCCGTGCTCTGCCATTTGCCGGTGTCGAGACGCCGTTTCATGAGCTCCACCGCGGCCGTAGTCTCGGCGGCGTTGAACCCGCAATGTCCGTCCGCCCTCACGAAAGCAGTACGGTAGAGATCCTCCTTGCCGTTGGCGCGGATCAGGGCGTCGTAGCCCTGTACCAGACTTATCGGAACCTGGTAGTCGCCGATCTCGTGCATGCGCAGAAGCGGAATCTGCGGCTTGCCGACCACGTTGCGCCCAGGTGCTTTCCAGTAGTCCAGCGCGTAGGGTGACGCGGCGATCCGCGGAGCCGCGTTGATCTTTTTCAGATCCGCTTCCAGATCCAGGCCGGCTTCCCTGTAGAGCTGGCGAACCGCCTGCTTGAAGGATTCGTTGCCGTTCTCGAAGAACTCGCGGTAGTCGACTCCCGTGTTCCACGAGGGCTGTTGTCCAAGGGCCGCGTTCTCGAAGATGACACGCGCTTCGCCGCCCGGGCTTCCGGCGTTCTGGTAGACCGTGTGATACATGGCGTGCTGCAGCGCGGCGACGTCATCCAGACTGGGCTGCGGCGTCAGCTTGTTCACCCACGCCGGCCACTGCCCGATTGTGAACGCCAGGGCAATTCGTGCGCGACCCTCCGGCGTCTTCTGCGCCGCGTCGATCGCCTCACGCCACGCCGCGGGAATCGATCCATGGAGCCCGTGCCCGCTCGGGTTGAATGGCTCACCGTTTGGCAGGTTGACTATCACCAGGTCCGCGGGTGAGCGCCAGGCGGCGCCTTCGCCACCGCCGGTCGCAGGCTTGTCGGAGCCTATCAGCACCTTCAGTCCGAACCACCCATCGAGAAACGTGTTCATGATCCACACGGGGGTGTGCGCCCCCAGGGCGATCGCACCATCGATTCGATTGGAGAAGTTTTCCGCGACGGCCAGCGTAGCGTGGCCACCTCCGGAGCATCCGAACTGGATGACGCGGGCCGGCTTGCCGAACCGTGCCTGGAACCTGTCCAGCACGCTGTCGAGGTTCGCGATCTCTCGCGCCGGATCGTATCGGTAGATGCGCATCCGGTGCCGCATCGTTCCCGAGACGGCGTAGCCCCTCTTGAGCAGTTCCTGATACCGGGGGCTGTCGGCCCGGCCGGCATAGTCCAGATCGCGGATGACCGTCTTGTTCCAGTTCGCTGGAACGCGCATCCCGTAGATGGTGCCGTCGGGAAGTGTGCCTTTCTCCTCTGAGGCCTTCACCTGCGCGAAGGCCGCACCCGCCAGCGTGGTGGACCCCACGACGGAAGCCATGACCGCTGCCCTTATGGTTCGGATGCTCATTCTGCCAGATCTCCTCTCGGATTGGTGGACGCTGCATCACAGCCCAAACAATGGCCAGTAGAACGGCACGAGCAGCAACGAAAGAATCAGGAACTCGACGACCGTCAGGACCGCACCGATCCTGAACATGTCGCGGCCGCTGAAATACCCGTATGAGTAGCCGACCACGAGGGGCGCCGACTGGTACACGAACAGCTTTCCGCCGGCACCGAAGGTCCACACCATGCCGACGACCAGCGGATCGAGCTGTTGCTCCGTGGCGAAGTTCATGAGCATCGGCAGCGACGTCGCGAGCATCACGACCTCGTCGCCGAGCGGGATGTGGTACAGGAAGGACGTCCAATACAGTACGGCCGTCGACGAGAACGTGCCGTGAACATAAGGCGCCATCCATCCGAACATCGCGTCCGTCATGATATTCAGCGCTCTCGATTGGACCAGCACCTGTCCCATGCCGATCGCCGTAGCGACGAAGAAGATGGGCAGGTAGTTGACGCGCTTGACGTCGTCGGTGTCGAGCACCCCGATCATCGGCAGGGTCGCCAGCAATCCGATTCCGAGGCCAACCATGGGCGGCGAGATATGGTGGAAGGCATCGGTCATCCATAGGGCGATCGCACACCCCATGAGGATCGCCGCCCGCTTCTCGATCGCGGTCCATGGCCCCATCTCGCGAAGCGCGTCGGTGAGGAAGCGCTTGCCTTCCGGCAGCTCCTTCTTCTCCGGGGGATAGAAGTACATCGTCAGCCACCAGGCTACGAAAATCGTGATCAGGTCAGCCGGCAGGAATGAGAGAAACCAGTGCCCCCAGAGCACCTCCACTCCGCCCTGCGTCTCGATGATGCCGCGGGCGGTTATCGAAGCTGCCCCGGCGATGATCATCTTGTCGAAGATCGTCGCGGTGTATGTGAGGATGATGAACATTCCGCGTCCGATGTTGCTGCCCCGGTCCGCGCCAAAGGCGTGGCACAATCCCACGGCGATCGAAGCCATGATCACGACGCGTGCGATGCCCGACGGTACCAGGAATGTCAGGAGAAAGTCGGACAGAATGAGACCCATAAGGAGACGGGAGTAGCTGTGTCCCATTGTCCGCATCACCGTGTAGGCGAGCCGCCGCGCCAGCCCCGATTTCGCCGCCATCGCGCCGATCATCAGTGCGCCGAAGAGAAACCATGGCGTGGTATTCGCGAAGCCCGCGAAGGCCACGGGGAACGCAGCCGCGCCGGACGCCCAGAAAACGAAGCATCCAACGAAGCCGGTGATGGCGTGATCAAGCGCGTGGGTGATCCAGGAGAGCACCATGAACGCACTGATCGCCAGTACTTTTTGAACGCCGGGATCCAGCGAGAGGGGGAGGAGCCAGACGATGATTCCCGCGGCGACCGAGAGCATCAGGCGAATGATGCTCTGGGATTCGGAAAGCTTACCGACGGACGCTCCAGTCAGCGTCAGCTCCGGTGTCTGCGCGGCGTCGCGCGTGACTGGGGAGGTCACGAACAGCTCCCTGCTGGCGGTCCGTAGTTGGCTATCACTTCATCCCCTGATTGGTGGGGGTGAAGGCGGCCGCCGGCCGCCGTGCTATTGCATGCGTAGCTCTCGCCGCCTGCACGGAGGGGCCCACCGCCAGATCTGGTCAGTTACTTAGCTTACTACTTAGCTTCCTAATATTTCGACCAGTATAGCGCGATGCTTCCGGACTGTCCAGCACTGCCGTAGCCCCCTCGCCTACGCCCTCGGCGACCGCCGCGCCTCCCCTACCGGGTCACGGTATTTCATCACGGCATCGGCTTCGTAAAATGCACTCTTCACTTCCATGATCGTCATTGCCCGGTCGGCAAAACTCTCAACATCGCCGAGCGCAGCAGCTCGTGTATCTGTGAGTCAGTCAGTTTCTCGAGGCGTTGGCGTATTTCGCCAAGGGGGAGGTGCTCGTGCTGAGCTTCGGCGGCTGTGGGCGACGCCGCTGAACGAATGAGGACAGGACGCGTTCGCCCTCAGGTAAACATCAACCTTGACAGCTCCGCTTCCGCACGCGTCATTGCCACCAGTAGCGCGAGCTGTGTCCGGCAGCGCTCCAGATTGTGGTTGGGACGCGTGACGCTGTAATACCGGTCTCCGTCGAGAAAGTCGGTAAGAAA
>JACDCM010000373.1 GCA_013817545.1 Gemmatimonadaceae bacterium
AGTATTGCCTGCACAGAAGCGCTCGTGGGGACAACTTCTCGGAGGCCTTCTCTCGCTAGGCGCGGTAATCGGCCTCGTTTTGGCCATCCTGCTGTTCGCCCGGGTTGGTGCTTTGCGTGGCGACACTTATAAGCTCTATCTGATCACGAGCGAGGCTCGCGGCATCCTCAAGGGCTCGGATGTTTGGCTCGAGGGAAAGAAAGTGGGTCTGGTGTCCGACATCGAATTTCGAGAACCAGGGCTGGACAGCGGCGGCGGACGTCTCCTCATAGAGCTTGAGATACTCAGTCAGTATCAGCCCCACATTCGGGACGATTCCTACACGCTGATCAGAAGTGGCGGAAGCTTGATCGGCGCTCCGGTTGTTTACCTGACGCAGGGATCTCCGGCTTCTCAGCCGATCCAGGCCGGAAAGATCGTCCAGAGCCGCGGTCAAGTGGATGCGGAAAGCTTCACTTCGGAGATTGCCTTGGCCTCGAGGCAATTTCCAGAGATAATCCAAAACCTCAAGACAATATTTGAGAACGCCAAGGCGGTAAGTTCCACCTTGGCCGGTGACGGTGAGGAGCAGTCAGGTTTCACGCTCGGCGGAGTCGGATCACGCACCGCCCGGCTTGGAAATCGTGCTATCAGTGGAGATGGCACCATCGGAATGTTTCTCACTGATCGGGACCCGCTGACTGATCGAGCGACGCGTGCCATCTCCAGAGCTGACTCAGTAATGCTATCGCTCAACAATCCGAGAAACATTCTGGGCCGGCTACGGGGGGACACCCTTCTGACTCATGAGGTCGGAAACGTGCGCAACGAGATCTCGATCGTGCGCGCTCTCATTGCGGGCACGAGTGGCACCGCTGGGCGAATGAAGCAGGACAGTGCGGTGGTGTGGCAGCTAAAGCGCCTCGAAAGCGAGCTGGGCAAAACTATTGAAGATCTCAAGCGTGAGCCGCTGAGGTACATCGTTTTCTAAACATTCTCCTGCGATTGTCTGGCTTCGGCTTCCCTTCTCACCTCACTGATCGGTGATCGGCGCTTCGCTTGACCAGACTTAGCACTTCTTTTAGCTTTATCGGTTCTGCTCTCTATCCCCCCGCCAACAAGCTTCGTCCCACCCGCAGGGCCCGTTCCGGGCCGGTTGTTCCTTTAGTGGACATCACAGACCTCAAGCAAAAATCCGTCGCCCAGCTGCAAGAGCTGGCCGAAGATCTAAACATCTCGAATCATTCGGGACTGCGAAAGCAGGACCTCATCTTTCGCATAGAGCAGAACCTCCTCGATTCCGACATCGTTCTTCGAGGCGATGGGGTTCTCGAAATTCTGCCCGAAGGATACGGCTTTCTACGCAGTCAGGACTGGAACTACCTGTACGGTCCCGATGACATCTACGTGTCGCCATCGCAGATCAAGCGGTTCGACTTACGCACCGGCGATACGGTACTCGGCCAGGTGCGTCCTCCCAAGGAAGGAGAGCGATATCTCGCGCTCCTGAAAGTAGAGAGCATCAATGGGGCTGATCCGGAAACCGCGAAGCACCGAATTGCCTTCGATAATCTCCGGCCACGTTATCCTGACGGGAGGCTGCGCCTGGAGCCGAATGATGGCGATTTGAGCATGCGAGTCGTTGATCTCATTGCTCCGATAGGCAAGGGCCAACGTGGTCTGATCGTCGCGCCCCCGCGCGCTGGAAAAACGATACTCATGCAGAAGATGGCGAATGCCATACTTGAGAATCATCCCGAGGTTACTCTCATCGTGCTGTTGATCGACGAGCGACCGGAGGAAGTGACAGACATGCAGAAGAACGTTGCGGCAGAGGTCATCAGCTCCACATTCGACGAGCCCGCCGACAGGCATGTGCAGGTTTCCGACATGGTGATCGAGAAGGCGAAGCGGCTCGTGGAACATGGCAAGGATGTCGTCATCCTGCTCGACTCGATCACGCGTCTCGCGCGCGCGCACAACACTGTTGTGCCGCATTCGGGCAAGATTCTCTCAGGGGGAGTTGACGCGCAGGCTCTGCACAAACCGAAGCGTTTTTTTGGGGCGGCGCGAAACATCGATGGTGGCGGCTCTCTCACTATTGTAGCGACGGCGCTCGTGGAAACCGGCTCCAGAATGGACGAGGTAATCTTCGAAGAGTTCAAGGGTACGGGAAACATGGAGCTTGTGTTGGACCGGAAGATCGCCGACCGGCGAGTGTTCCCCGCCATTGATATTCAACGGTCCGGAACCCGCAAGGAAGAGCTGCTTCTGGATAAGGAGGAAATCAATCGCGTCTACCTGCTTCGAAATTTCCTGAGCGACATGCCTCCAGCGGAAGCGATCGAGTTCTTGCTGTTGCGCATGGGAAGAACCAGGAACAATCGGGAGTTCTTTGCAGCGATGGCCGAGGGGTAGGAAACGCCCCCCGCCTCCCCCCTTTCGCCTCCCGCCTCCGGTCGCGTTCTCGGCATAGACTACGGAGACAAGCGGATCGGACTGGCTGTCAGCGATCCAACTGGAATGATCGCGAGCCCGTTGGGGTTCATTATCCGCAGAGCGGGAAAGCGGCCTCCGATCGCCGAGATCATCCGCCGGTCCGAAGCAGTTGGAGCAGGGGCGTTCGTGCTTGGATTGCCACTAGACGACAATGGAGATGAGACCGCACGGTGCCTGGAGGTCCGTCAAGTGGGAAAGGAACTCGAGCACCGCACGGGTCTGACGACCACTCTGGTCGACGAGCGCTATTCGACGGCGACCGTACTTCGAGCAGTAAAGGAAATGGGCGGCTCGGCACGCGGGCGGAAAGGGGATATAGATGCGCTAGCGGCGACGATCTTGCTCCAGCAAGCGCTTGATGCGGCACGCCGATAGGTCTATTGCGACAGGAGCCATCCTTGCTCTCAGTCTCGCCGGTTGCGGGCCTGATTCTTCGCGTTGCGGAACGGAGCGCGGCGACGGAGCGCAAATCGTAGCAATCCCTGCTGGTTCGTCGTTCTCCGCCGCGGTGGACTCCCTGGCGCGCACCGGTGTCGTAAAGCAATCACGCCTTTTCCTTCTGTACGCGAAATTGCGTGGTCGCGAGCGCGCACTCAAGGCGGGAGTTTATGTCTTCGACTGCGACTTCGCTGCATGGCCTGAGGTGCTTCGGCGTCTCGAGACGGGTCCGATAGAACGCGAGATCACGATCCCCGAGGGGTATGCCATCGCGGAGATAGTACCGCTTCTGGCCAAGACTCTGGGGGCACGTCCCGACTCAGTGCGTGCCGCCGTGCGAGATACCGCTATGCTTCACGGGCTAAACGTTCCGACGCCGACACTCGAGGGATACCTCTTCCCTGACACTTATCGATTCACCGTTCTGTCATCGCCTCGGGACGCTGTTCGGCAGATGGTTCGGCTATTCGAGGCCAAGTGGGACCCAGCCTGGGATGCGCAGCTTCAGAAACTGGCGATGACGCGGCATGATATCGTGACCCTGGCATCGATCATCGAAAAGGAAGCCCGGCTTGCTGAAGAGCGGCCAGTGATCTCCGCGGTGTATCACAACAGGCTACGCGATCAAATGCCTTTGCAGGCTGACCCCACAGTCCAGTACGCTCGTGGCGAACATACAGAGCGTGTTCTCTACAAGGATTTGGAGATCAACTCACCGTACAACACGTATCGGAACAAGGGGCTTCCGCCGGGTCCGATAGCGTCGCCTGGCCGCGCAAGCATCGAAGCCGCGCTCTTCCCCGCTGACGTGCCATATAAATTTTTTGTCGCTCATCCGGATGGCCATCATGAATTTCGCCGTACGTTCAAGGAACACACGGATGCTATTCGACAGGTGCGCGGGCGCTCTCGGCCCCGCTGAGACCGGTGGCCTGAGTGCAAAAGATGATTGCCGCAACGCTCTGAGCCTTCGGCGGTACGTTGCTTTTGCGCAGGAATTTTCGAGTTGCGTTTTATTAGCCAAGATCGGGACGGAGTGTCCGTGCCCCGGCGAGATAAACGTGCGTGAGAGTGCGCGCGGGGATAGGGAGCTCCACGTGCAACATGAGGCGGATGCATCGCGGTATTGAATGCGCGTACGTCATTTCCCTCACACAGATCGCTGGTACGTCGAGTATGGCGAGCTGACGTGCGGCGCGTGCCGGATTTTCGCTCGTGAGGTCTGGTGTGACCGTAAAGATCGCGCTTACGATATCCTCAGCGCGGAGGCCGTTCCTCGCTACCAGCTCAGCAA
>JACDCM010000374.1 GCA_013817545.1 Gemmatimonadaceae bacterium
TGGCAGCTCCTTGAAGACTTCTCTGCAGAATCCACTGACGATCAGTGAGATCGCGTGTTCCGCGCTCAGGCCTCGTTGCTTGCAATAGAAGATTTGGTCTTCGCCGATCTTCGAGGTAGATGCCTCATGCTCGATCGTGGCCGTGTTGTTCTGAACCTCGATATACGGGAAGGTGTGCGCTCCGCAGCGGTTACCGATAAGCATCGAGTCACACTGCGTATAATTGCGCGCCCGGTCCGCTTTCGGCATCACCTTCACTCGGCCTCGATAGCTGTTGTTCCCCTGGCCGGCAGAGATTCCCTTCGAGATGATCGTGCTCTTGGTGTCCTTCCCCATGTGAATCATCTTGGTACCGGTGTCCGCCTGCTGGTGATTGTTGACCACCGCTACGGAGTAGAACTCGCCGGTTGAGTTGTCGCCCTGCAGGATGACGCTCGGGTACTTCCAGGTAATCGCGGAGCCAGTCTCGACCTGGGTCCACGAGATCTTGGAGTTCACGCCCCGGCAGGCACCCCGTTTCGTGACGAAATTGTAGATCCCGCCTTTGCCTTCCGTGTCCCCGGCATACCAGTTCTGGACGGTGGAATATTTTATCGTTGCATTGTCCAGAGCGATTAGCTCGACCACGGCTGCGTGCAGCTGATTGGTGTCGCGCTTTGGCGCCGTACACCCCTCCAGGTAGCTCACATACGAGCCTTCATCAGCGATGATCAGCGTGCGCTCGAACTGTCCCGTATTCTCGGCGTTGATTCGGAAATACGTCGAAAGCTCCATGGGACAACGGACGCCTTTGGGAACGTAGACGAAGGAGCCATCGCTAAAGACGGCAGAGTTGAGCGAGGCGAAAAAATTGTCGCTATATGGAACGACTGTGCCGAGATACTTCTCCACAAGCTCTGGATGATGCTGAACGGCTTCGCCGAAGGAGCAGAAAATGATTCCCAGCTTCCCGAGCTCCTCCTTCATCGTCGTCCCTACCGAGACGCTGTCGAAGATCGCGTCCACCGCCACGCCGGAAAGCTTCTTCTGCTCGGTTAACGAGATTCCGAGCTTTTCGTAGGTGCGCAGAAGCTCAGGGTCTACTTCGTCCAGGCTGCCGAGAGGCTTGATGTTCTTCGGCGCCGAGAAATAGATGAGGTCCTGGTAATCGATTCTCGGGTAGGTGACGTTCGGCCAGTGAGGCTCTTTCATGGTGAGCCAGCGCTTGTACGCCTTGAGCCGCCAGTTAAGCATAAAGGCGGGCTCGTTCTTCTTGGCGGATATGAGCCGGACGACACCTTCGTCCAGCCCGCGCGGAATGGTATCGGCTTCGATGTCGGTGACGAAGCCGTATTGGTACTCGCGGGTAACCAGCGATTCTATCGATGTACTCATCCCGACAAAGTTACTCGGGATTACCCCCACATACAATCGAAGGCCGATAGCAATCGGCCTTCGAGTCGGTCAATGAGGTTACCTGAGGAAGAAGAACAGAGCCACTCCAACCGCTATGACGAGCGCGGCGATCAGGAGTGGGTGAATCCCCTTTTTCGAAGAGAACGTCGGAACTTCGCCGGTCTGGATGGCTTCCTGATGCATTATTGTCGAACGACGGGTGAGGTCGTCTTCGGGCGCTTCGGTGGGTTCGACTACTTTGGCGCCAGCAGGCAGGGTTTGAGTGAACTTGAGGGTAGTGCTTCCGAAGCGTACCTGATCCCCCTCGTTGAAAAAGCGTGGCGCACCCAGCTTGTCACCATTGAACAGCGTACCGGAGGCGCCGGAGGTATAGATCGCGTAACCGCCAGCCTCGGCTCGAATGTCCGCATGATGCCTGGAAACCTGGGGATCCCGAATTACGATGCCGCTCACGTCTCGGCCTACGTGCACCGCGCGCTTCTTCAAGTGGAAAGCTTGACGGCTCGCGGGCTCCACAAGATACCAATCGCCCCGAGCGGCCTGGTTCGAGGCTGGCCTGGCATCGTTCTGGTTCGCCAGATAGACGAACTTGGCCCCTCCCGCACAGACGATATCGCCGGCGCTCAAGGTCGCGCCCGAGGGCGGTACCTGCTGGGAATTCACAACCACGATGTTCTGGTCCGTCGCCGGGACGATCCTGGCCCCGCCTGACCCTTCCAGGTTGATAGTGAAATGGCGCGCACCAAGGTCTTTGCCTGGAATGCGCCAAGCGGCCTGAGCGCCGCTTCCCACTGTGGTTTCGGGTGCAAGCTCCCGCGTCTCGCCGTCCAGATCAAGAAATGGCATCAGTAGCTCTCCAGCCGCCAAGCGGCATGTCGGATCGTGTATCTATATCCTGCAGAATACCGGGATCAACAGTTGGAACTTCATGCACGCGGTCGCGGACCGCTCGCACTACAGTCTGTGCGCCTCCGCTTTCCACCGTCATCAACTCACCCCATACGACGCGGTCGAAAAACGTTGGGTGACCTCGCCGGCCGTTGTAAGTAGGCAGCACTATGTGTGCTCGCGTTAGGCGATAAGCCTCGACTATCGCAAGTATGCTCTTAAGAGACACAAACGGATGGTCTACCGGCCATATCAAGGTGCCGCGTGCCAATGTTCCAACCAACTGCATTAGTCCCAGTCTTACAGAGACGATTTGCTCCCCCTTCGCGTCCCGATTCCTCACCGTTCTCGCCGCTGGAGGTACTTCCACCCCCTCAGGAACGACCGCAACGACGGGTTGTGCGCCTGCATCCAGCGCTGCTCTTGCTATCACGTCGAGAAACCGTTCGCCCGACGGGAGCAGCGCCCCAGCTTTCGATTCGCCGAACCGCGTCCCGGCGCCCGCTGCGAGTATGATGCACCCGAAGGGCTCGGCGACCATGAGCGTCATCAGCTTTCATTCAGAAAAGTGATTGCGCGCCGAAGAAGCGCCGATGCCTGCTCCACTTTATAGCCATTTCTGTCCAGAGGGCGCGCATCATACAATGCGCGCTCGGCCAGAGTCGCCGTATCGGTTTCGTCGAGGTTGCCCGAAGCAACATCCTCTTCGATCGATGATGTCACTCGCCAGGGCTTCGGAGCAACGCCGCCGAGCACCAGGCGAACATCCCCGTCCCTTCGCTTGACCGCTGCAACGCTCACCAGGGCAAAATCCCAGCTTCCGCGCTGCATCAGCTTGTCGTACCGCTGACGTCCGCCCGCGCTCACGACAGGGATTTCCACCGCCACGACTACCTCGCCATGCTCGAGCACTGTCTCTCGATCCAGGCGCACGCTCGGCAACACGAAGAAGTCTTCCGCGGCAACCGTTCTGGTCCCCAGTTTACCAGCGATTTCGACTTGCGCATCCAAAGCTGTAAGTGCAACGGCGGGATCCGAAGGGTGCACAATGTAGCACGGGCCACCGCCGAATATAGCGTGATACTGATTCTCCCCCAGCTTGGCGGGACAGTCGGAGCCGCCGTTCTTGAGACACTTGATGTTACGCCGGAAGTACCAACAGCGGGGACGCTGACAAAGATTCCCGCCGAGTGTTCCCATGTGGCGCAATGCTGTGGTGCCAACCGAGTCGCAAGCCTGGGAGAGGGCGGGGAAGGAACGCTGGATGTCCGCATGCCTGGCGATGTCACTTATTCGCGCTCCCGCACCCAACCGTATGCTGCCATCATCTCGCGTATCGATGTCCCGCCAGCCTGGGATTTCGCTCAGACCCACGAGCTCGCTCGGCTCCGCGAGTTCCTCCTGAAGGAAGACAAGCAGATCCGTGCCACCGCCAATAGGAATGGCACTCTTATCGGCCAAATGCCGTGTGGCGTCGTCCAGCGAGCTGGCGCGATGGTAGGTAAATGGGCGCACGGAATCGGAAAGCTGGATGGCATATCGCTGATGCACAACGGGCCCGATGTAAACCATCGGGCCCGTTGCATGAACTATCCCGAACTCCAGGAGCCTACCTTTCTGATGTCGTTTCGCAGTTCAGGAATGTGCCGTTCTGCGGATCGCGGCAGGAATCTGTCTCGGTTCCACCGTCGAGCGTGTCTTCGCCGGCATGCCCATTCAGCGTGTCGTTGCCAGAGTTTCCCTGAACCGAGTCGTTTCCGGCGTTGCCCTGAAGGTTGTCGGCGCCAGCGCCACCCTGCAGGTGGTCGTCGCCGTTCTCGCCTTCCATGAAGTCGTTACCGTCCTGACCGAAGAGATGATCATTTCCGTCGCGTCCGAAAACTCGATCGTTCCCATTTCCGGCGCAGACCAGATCGTTCCCGCC
>JACDCM010000072.1 GCA_013817545.1 Gemmatimonadaceae bacterium
GTTATACACCAGGAGAGTCACGACCTGACCGGTTCTCACCCTGGATAACAAGCTCTCGAGCTCTGCGACCGTCGTCACTCGCCGCCGTTCCGGGTGCAGCACCTCAACCACGACAAGTCCCGGGAATAGCCGCTGGTACGAAGGACCATTGGAACTCACGTCTGTAATAACCACTCCACGCTGGTCGTTGGAGATCTCGGCTCGACGCGCCTGTTCGGCCGTCAAAGCCGCAACCGAGATACCAATCTTGTCGAAGGTTTCACTTCTTTCCGGTCTGCCGTCATTGGGCTCGGCGCTGGCTACCTGTTCCTCGGCTTTCGCCTCACCAAGCTTTACCTGGAAAGTCTTTCGTGTTCCAAATCGCATGGCGACGACCGGAACTGTCTGACCAGGTTCCAGGGACCGCACAAACCGCTGAAGCGTTGAAACGCGGTCAACGTCGCGCCCTGCGACGGAGACGATGACGTCACCAGCCTGAATGCCCGCCCGCTCCGCAGGGCTACCATCAGACGGATTGAACCCATTCACGAGGACGCCGCGGATTTCCTTGAGGCCGGCGCTCTGAGCGTCCTCGGGCGTAACATCGTTGATGAGGACGCCGAGTATTGCCCGCTCCACCCGGCCGTTCTTTACCAGATCATCCATCACGTCTTTGGCGAGCGTGATCGGAATTGCGAAACCATAGCCAGCGTAAGTACCCGTCGGGCTGGCGATCGCGCTGTTGATGCCGATCACTTCGCCGCGTGCGTTTACGAGCGGGCCGCCGGAGTTGCCCGGATTTATTGCGGCGTCGGTCTGGATGTAGTCAACGATCGCTGAGGGATTACCGCCGTACAACTGACGGAGCGATCCTCCGCCACGATTAAGAGCACTCACGATGCCTGCTGTTACCGTAAAATCGAGTGCCAGCGGGTTGCCGATCGCGAGCACCCATTCACCTACGCGCGTATTCATATCATTGCCTAACGTTACGGCGGGCAACCCGGTCGCTTCGATCTTGATGACGGCCACATCAGTCAGGGGGTCGCGCCCGATGACTTTGGCGCTAAAGACGCGGCGATCCTGCAATGCGACTGTCACGCGGTCAGCGTCGGCGACCACGTGATTGTTCGTCATTATGTAGCCGTCTGCAGTAACGATGAAGCCGGAGCCGGCTCCCTCAGCCGGTTGCTGACGCCGGTTGGGATCCAGTTGATCGAAAAACTCCTCCATCCCGGGAGGAACCTGTCCGCGACGCTGTGGAGCCGTCCTGCGAGCGTCCTGGCGGGTCTGGATGGACACAACGGCCGGCGTCAAGTGCTGCGCTATGGAGACGAACGCGTTGCTGGTCTCCGTGAGCGACTGTACTGTCGAAGCCGGCGGCCGCGAAGCAGTTGAGCTTTGCTGAGCGTAGCCAAAGGGTGTGAGGTTGAACCCTGACGCTATCAGTAGACCGCCGATAAAGGCTGCGGTAGCGACAAGACCGATACTTATGCGAGCGGATTTCGACATCGGGTTCCCGGAAAAGGTGTACGTGGAATTTACACATCAGCGCGCGGCAAGTTTCGGAAAGCAGGGAGAAGGGACAGGGACAAGGGACAAGGGATGACGTGGTTCTGCTACTTCGTCACTCTCACGGTGAAGAAGGCTGCCTTTTTCCCCGGTCCCCGGTCCCTTGTTCCTTGTTCCTTGTTCCTTGTTCCTTGTTCCTATTTCTTGCTCTCGTCCACTATCTCGTAGTCTGCTTCAACCACCTCATCCTTATCACCCGACGCGCCGCGATCAGCCGCATCACTCGTGCCCGGTGCTTCACCATCCGGGGCGGAACCTGCCTGAGACTCCGCACTCTGCTGTGTAGCGTACAGTGATTGACCGGCTTCGCTATACACTTTGGTGAGTTCTTCCTGGGCGGTTCGGATGGCAGCCATGTCGTCGCCGCGCAGTGATTTGCGCGCGGACTCGACAGCCTCGTCGAGCCGCTTGCGCAACTCTTCGCTAAGCCGGTCCGACCACTCCTTGGAATTTTTTTCCACCTCGTACGTCATGCTGTCAAGACGGTTGCGCGTGTCAATTTCCTCGCGACGCTGCTTGTCCTCATCGGCGTGCAGCTCCGCATCCTTGACCATGCGCTGAATTTCGGCTTCGGAAACTCCACTCGAAGCTTCGATTCGGATTTTCTGCTCCTTGCCGGTGGTCTTGTCCTTGGCCGTAACATGCAGAATGCCGTTCGCGTCGATGTCGAACGTGACCTCCACTTGCGGCATGCCACGCGGAGCGGGTGGGATTCCCGTGAGCTGAAACTTGCCGATCGTCTTGTTGTGCACTGAAAGCTCGCGCTCGCCCTGCAGCACGTGTATCTCGACCGTCGTCTGGTTGTCCTCGGCAGTCGAGAATACCTCGCTCTTTTTCGTCGGGATTGTCGTGTTGCGCGCGATGAGCACGGTCGTAACGCCGCCGAGTGTCTCGATGCCGAGTGAGAGCGGCGTAACGTCGAGGAGGAGCACATCCTTCTGCTCACCCGTGAGCACAGCGCCCTGGATGGCCGCTCCAATGGCGACTACCTCGTCAGGGTTGACGCCCTTGTGCGGCTCCTTCTTGAAGAAATCCTTGACTATCTGCTGCACTTTCGGGATACGTGTCGAACCGCCTACGAGAATTACCTCATCCACCTCTTCCGGCTTCATCCCCGCATCCTTGAGCGCGAGCTGCATGGGCGGTATTGTGCGCTGAATAAGATCGTCGACGAGCTGCTCGAACTTGGCCCGGCTGAGGGAATAGTTGAGGTGCTTCGGTCCGGTCTGATCCGCCGTGATGAATGGCAGGTTGATGTCTGTCTGCTGCACTGTCGACAGTTCCATCTTCGCCTTTTCGGCGCCTTCCTTTAATCGCTGCAGCGCCATGGGATCCTTGGACAGGTCGATCCCCTGATCGCGCTTGAACTCGGTAACTATCCAGTCCATTACGCGCTGGTCAAAATCGTCTCCACCCAGATGCGTGTCGCCGTTGGTAGCCTTGACCTCGAACTGACGCGAACCTTCCACATCGTACAGTTCCAGTACCGAGATATCGTAGGTGCCGCCGCCGAGGTCGAAAACGGCAATCTTCTCGTCCTTTTTCTTGTCGAGACCGTATGCGAGAGCGGCTGCAGTCGGCTCATTTATGATTCGGAGCACGTCCAGCCCAGCGACGCGACCCGCGTCCTTGGTGGCCTGTCGCTGCGAGTCGTTGAAGTACGCCGGCACCGTGACCACTGCCTTGGTGACTTTGTGGCCAAGGTAGTCTTCCGCGGTCTGCTTCATTTTCTGAAGGATCATCGCCGAAATCTCCGGCGGCGTGTATCGCTTGCCCTGCACCTCGACGGAAATGAGATCGTTCTGACCGGGCACGATCTTGTAGGGAACGCGCTTGCTTTCCTCCTGAACCTCTCCAGTCTTACGGCCCATGAATCGCTTGATCGAGAAAACCGTGTTCTGAGGGTTCGTTACCGCCTGACGCTTGGCCACCTGTCCCACAAGCCGCTCACCATCTTTAGTAAAGCCGACGACGGAAGGGGTCACTCGACCTCCCTCCGCATTCGGAATGACAACAGGATCGCCACCTTCCATCACCGCGACCACAGAATTCGTAGTGCCCAGATCGATTCCAATCACTTTCTCAGCCATGAAGTGCCTCTCTTGAATGTGGCTCGGGGGTCAGACTGCGCGCGCCAAGGGCGCGCATTATAAGACTTTGTGGTTAGGCCTCTCGGCAGGTGCAAGGGTGATACCGCTGCAACGTGCCTAAATGGCAGGGGAAGAGTATGGTCGTTTTATGGTTTCCTGAGGGGTAGGATCGCCATGAAATGAGCGTCAAGCTATTTTCGACTCGCTGGCAAGGCATCGGAGCGTTCCCTTCTACCTGTCATTTGAATGATCCCACTCGGCGACAACCTCCCAACTCTCCGCCGTCCAATCGTCACTCTGACGGTGATTGGCGCGACGGCAGCCGTGTGGCTCGTCGGCCAGGGTGCGGGGTTCAACGATGTCGCACTCGCGACGAGCGTCTGCAATTTCGGCTTGGTGCCGGGAGAATTGACAGGACAGGCGGCGCTTGGCTTCGCAGTGCCGCTCGCGGAAGGGTTGACGTGCAACGTGGACAACGAGCCCATCAATGTGCTCACGCCGGCGATCTCCATTTTTCTGCACGGAAGCTGGGCGCACATCATCGGCAACATGCTTTTCCTCTTCGTTTTCGGAAACAACGTGGAGGACAGCATGGGGCATGTCCGCTTTCTCGTCTTCTATCTGATTTGCGGACTCGCCGCGGCAGCCGCGCACGTATTGCTCAACCCGGCTTCACCCGTCCCCACCGTGGGTGCATCTGGGGCAGTTTCCGGGGTTATGGGCGCGTATCTGCTCCTGTATCCGAGAGCGCGCATTAAGATGCTGTTCATCTTTTTCATTTTCTTCAAGGTCTTTCGAATTCAGGCCTGGATGGTTCTGATCTGGTGGTTCCTGTTACAGGTTGTAACCGGTCTCCCCGAACTGATATCCGTGCGAAGCGACATATCTGGTGGCGTTGCCGTGTGGGCGCACGTGGGGGGTTTTCTTGCCGGAGCCTTCCTTATAAAGCTGTTTGCCGACCGCGCGATGGTTTCCGCCCACAAACAGGCTTACGAAGTAGAGCACGGTTATGGGTGGAGACGGTGATGCGGAAAGGGGCGATGTGGCTCGTTCAGTTTTGTATGCGGCAGGTGCCGCGTGTACTTTGATCTTATGCATCTCGCCAAGGTCGTGGGTCGCGTGGTAGCGACAGTCAAGCAAGACACGCTGTCGGCCGTCACGTTGCAGTGGATTCAACCTGTGACGGCGCGCGGAGTTGCGACGGGTAAACCGCTGGTGGCTGTCGACTGCATCGGATCCGGGCCAGGTGAGCTTGTCTTCTATGTCACTTCGCGGGAGGCCGCTCTGACGTTGCGCAACAGCTTTGCCGCTGCCGACGCAGGCATCGTCGGAAAGGTGGATTGGACGAATATTGGAGGCACGAGGGTGCCTGCGGAGGGCGCCGGGCAAGAGTCCTCTTCGTAGAGGCTTCGGGCTGAACTCGGTCCGCTACAATCGCCCCAGGTCGCGAAGGTGCGCAGGGGCCAGCGACCAGCGGAGTACGGCCGTCACCGTGCGTGGCAAGCCGTCGACGCTCAGCAGGCACACGGCCCCCTTTTTCATCGCGATGATCGGCGCTGCCTTTCCCGTCAGAAGTAGGCCGACTATGTGCGGTAGGCCGGGATCGTGCCCTACAACCGCAATGGTTTTGTCCGCGTCCTGCGCTCTTAGCCAACTGAGAAAGGCGGCAGCCGTGGCGTCCGGAGTTAGTGCGACGACAGGAGTCGGGTCCGGCAATGCGTACGCTTCTGCTACGATGTTGGCAGTTTCGGTGGTTCGCACCAGCGGGCTGGTAGCTAACAGGTCAATCGTCGATACCAGCTGACGAAGGCCTTTAGTGCCGGCGCGCATACGCCGTCTTCCCAGGTCTGTAAGCGGTCGTTCCGCATCCGGTCTCCCGCCACGGGCGAATTCGTCACGATCCTGCGCTATCGCGTGCCGGATAAGAAGAAGCTGCATTCGAAAGGAGTTTGGGGGTATTACCTTCAACCACATACTGCTGCGCCGATGTTCAAGGGGCACGATTAACTGCTCGGATCCAGGTCAGCGTGACACGATTGTTACAGACGTAGCCGCCCTTGGCAAGCTCAGAACGGCATAGCTTGCCGATGCCCGTTCGGCGCTCTCATTTTCCTGACTTGTGAATGACCGATCCACTTTCAGCATCCCACCTATACATAAACCGCGAGCTGAGTTGGCTGGAATTCAACTTTCGCGTGCTCCACGAAGCGCTTGACGAACGGACGCCCTTGCTGGAGCGGTTGAAATTCCTGTCGATCACCAGTACGAACCTCGATGAGTTCTTCATGGTTCGCGTCGCGGGACTCCGGCGGCAGATGGCGGCCAATGTGACCGCGACATCGACGGACGGGCTTACTCCGCAGGAACAACTCGACGCCATCACGAGCCGAGTGCATGATCTTGTGGCGCTCACGCAGGCGGAAGTTGAACATTTGATGCCCCGTCTCGCCGCTCGTGGCGTTGTGCTAATGTCGCTGAAGGAACTTTCGCCGGTCGAGTGGGGAACGGTGGATGCCTTCTTCGAATCGCGTGTCTTTCCGGTACTTACGCCTCTCGCTGTCGATCCGGGCCACCCCTTCCCGTACATCTCGAACCTCTCGCTGTCACTTGCCGTAGTCCTGCGCGATCCAGTGCTCGGCACCGATCACTTTGCACGCGTCAAAGTACCCAAAAGCCTGCCTCGCTGGGTGCCAGTGAACGGTGGCCACCGGTTTGTCGCCCTGGAAGAAGTGATAGGTGCCAATTTGGGTGCCCTGTTTCCGGGTATGGAAATAGTTCAGTGGTACATGTTTCGGATCACCCGGAACTCGGACATCGATCTCGCTGACGTCGAAGAACCCGAAGATTTGCTGGATACCATGGAGGAGCAGGTTTTCCGGCGCCGATTCGGCGAAGTCGTGCGCCTCGAAGTGCAGGATGGCATGACGGAGCCTCTGCTGGCAATGCTGCGCGAAGAGCTCAGTGATACCAGCCTACCTCCCTTCGCGACGCTCTCGGACCGAGACATTTACCGCCTTGGACCTCTGCCGGAGCTGGGCGATCTCATGGAACTTGCGTTGCTCGACATTCCAGAGTTGCGCGACCCACCGCTGTCCTCCGTGACGCCACTGCCCTTCCGGGGGAGCGAATCAGCGATTTTTGATGCGATCCGCGAGCGTGATCTGCTCGTGCACCATCCATTCGATTCTTTCATAGCGACAACCGAGCAATTTTTGGAAGCGGCCGCGGCTGACCCGAATGTCCTCGCTATCAAGCTCACGCTGTATCGAACGTCTGGAGACACGGCAATTGTTCGCGCAATGATCGATGCCGCGCAGCGTGGAAAACAGGTAGTCGTGCTCGTGGAGCTGAAGGCGCGCTTCGATGAAGCCAACAACATCTCGTGGGCGCGTGCGCTGGAAAGCGCCGGCGTGCATGTCGTTTACGGACTGGCCTCGCTCAAGACGCACACCAAGACAGCGCTGGTGGTGCGGCGCGAGGGAGACGGCTTCCGCCGGTACGTCCACATTGGTACGGGCAACTACAACACGCGAACCGCGCGACTTTATACCGATGTGGGACTTTTCTCGGCCAGCCCATCTCTTGGGGCCGACGTGGGAGATTTGTTCAACTATCTGACGGGATTTTCACGACAGCGTCTTTATCGCAAGCTTCTGGTGGCGCCCGGCAACATGCGCGAGCGATTCATAGATCTGATCGCCAGGGAAGCCCAAAACGCTCGGGAAGGCAAACCGGCACGCATAATCGCAAAGATGAATGCGCTGGTCGATCCGGAGACCATCCGCGCGCTGTACCGTGCCTCGGAAGCAGGCGTGCAGATAGATCTGATCGTGCGCAGCATTTGCAGCCTTCGGCCCGGAGTGCCGGGTATGAGTGACCACATCCGTGTGATCAGCGTCGTTGGCCGATTCCTGGAGCATTCGCGCATCTGGTTCTTTGCCAACGCCGGGGCAGACGAATTCTACCTCGGTTCAGCTGACTGGATGCAGCGGAACTTCGATCGCAGAGTCGAAGTCGTAACGCCAGTCGAGGACAAGGCACTGCATCCGCGTCTGTATTCCTTGCTCGACATGTATCTCGAGGATAACCGCCAGGCTTCGGAGCTCCTCTCTGATGGCACCTACGTGCAGCGTTCGCCCGGCGAACGTAATGAACGAGCTTCACACGTTGCGTTCATGGCCGACTCGTGGGCGCTTGGCCCGCGCGGGGAACAGCGGCCCGCATCGGTCATGCCCGGCTCACTTCCGCAGGCAGCGGAAGGGAAAAAGGCGCTTTACACGGACTGACGCAATTCGGGGACATGGGTGACAATTGCGCCCGCCGGACTGATTATCTCTACGGGCAGACCCGCAAGTGATGACAGTAACTCCGCCTTTCGGCCTGCCCCCCACATTTCCAGTCGGAGAGACCGCCCGGCTCGCGGGATGGGACGGATTCGGATCGCCCGCACCAGCTTCCGTACTTGAAGTCGCTTGACTGCGCCCGCGTGGCCGCGATCGAAGCCATCCGCCACCCGAAGCAGCGCCGCCAGGCGCTTTATCTGGTCTCGCATCGGCTTGCTCAGAGAAGCGAGATTTCGATGTTTTTTCCTGGGTGTATCTCCGCGATGATAGCGGGCAACATTGGCGACCACTACCTGCTCACTTGGCGACATCCCAAGCAGCTCCGCATGCAGAATCAGGTAGTACGAATGCTTGTGGTGCCGGTCGTAGCTGATGTGATACCCGATGTCATGAAGCAAGGCAGCATCAGCCAGCGCCTGCCGGTCGCCTGCTTCGCAGCCGAGAAGAGGCGCGAGTGCGTCATACAGCTGCAGCGAAAGGTCGCGCACGTGTAGCGAGTGGGGCGCCTCGTAGGCACACCGTGCTGCCAGTTCTCGAACCGACCTCTGCCGGGCCTCACCCGGGGAGGCTGCGGCAGGCTGGATCCGAGCGGTCTCCAGCAACAGGCCCTCTCGAATGCCGTAAGTTGAAACCACCAGCTCTTTGGTGTCCAGCCTTGCCATCACCTCAGCTATGACGGCCAGGCCTGCCACGATGATGTCAGCACGGTTCTGACTGAGACCGGGCACAGCCATCCGCTCTTCCAGCGTGGTATCCTGCAGTCCGTCGAGCACGTGCTCCAGATCCGCGCGGGACACGCGCGTGCCGTGCACCGACTGGGCGGTTAGCATCGCACTTCGCGCGAGCAATATGGAGGCGAGGTTCGTAAAGGTGCCGCCCGAGCCTATGAATTGTGCGCCGCGCCACGCGCGCGCTGGTACGTGCTTGCGGAGTTCAGACCGCACGGCCTTGCGAAGTTTTCTAACGTCCTTGTGCCGGCACTCGGATGACAAATACTGCTCGGTAAGCCGGAGTGCGCCAAAGGGGAATGACTCGAGACAATCCAGAACCCCGCTCGCGCTATGAGCGAGTTCCAGAGAACCGCCCCCAATGTCCGCCACCACTGCCCGCCCCGACGCAAGGTCGAAGTGAGCCAAAGCACTGCGGTAGCTGAGTCGGGCTTCCTCCTCTCCGCTGAGAATGCGCACCCGCACACCGGATTCCCGACGCACTGCGCCAATGAATGCCGTTGCGTTACCGGCATCGCGAACCGCGCTCGTTGCGACGGCCTCAATCCGGGTGGCGCCGAGCTGTCGTGCCAGTGTGGTCATTCGCACGATGGCGTCGATAGCACGACTCATGGATTCCGCGCCGAGCTGGCCATCGCTGGACATATTCGCTCCCAGGCGAGGGGCCGCCTTCATTTCATCGATCACGCGAATCTTGCCTTGCGACTCGACATCGGCGACGATCTGACGAATGGAGTTGGACCCGATGTCGATTGCGGCCACACGGGTCGTTCCGGGCTCCAACGTGCCCGAACGCCCATTCCGCGTCCCGGTCGTAACTGGCGACGGTGGCGCGTCTCGGAAGTTAGGGGTAGCGCTGGTCACATCGATCTTCATGAGTGTGGTACGGGCGTGGAAGTAATTATCGGTCCACCAGGAAACTTGCAGCTCCTCACGTCCAGCCACTACAAAATAGAGTCATAACCGTCGCCGCGCTGCGAGACGCACCATGCAATCCTAACCACCGCAACGAATCGGACGAGCGCGAGCAAGACCTGCCAGGATCAATGTTACGGGTACGTGACTTGTTTCTGCACTGTGCGTGACCGCTTCTGCCTAACGTTCGCTCCAACCTCTACACGGAGCGAGCATGCAGCCTTCCTTTTCGTTTGCGGTTGAGGCCCACGCGGGCGCGGCCACCATCTACTTCAGTGGGACTCTGTCGCCATTCGCCGCGCTCCGTGTCATCCAGGAATGCTCGCGTCTGCCGAAGAGCCTCCGCCGCATCCGTGTAGACGCCAGGGGAATCGGGGCGGTAGAGGCCGGCGCACTGGACACTTTGATCGTGGCGTTCTCCGTGTGGGAATCCGCGCGAGGCGAAAGCCCAGTGCCGCTGACCAGGCCGAGAGCGGTCAGATTCTCCGAACTGAGCGTGCATCGGCTTTTCGTGACAAGATCGTTGCAGTACCGTGCACGAAATAATACGCCGGTCGTGGATTCTCCTTAGGCAGCGTGGGCAACGTCCGCTGCACCTCCTCTAAAAAGACATCCATTATCCTATGAGAAACCGATCTGTCGCGGCGACTGCTCTATTGCTGGGCATTATGGCGGCGGCATGTGCGTCCATGTTTTTGCCACACACTTCCGCTGCCCAGGCGCCAACCGGTCGGATCGTAGGCCGGATTATCGACCGGCAGTCCGGTCTTGGCATAGCCGACGTCGGAGTACAGGTCGTGGGTACGACTTCGGGAGTCATGTCGGGAGTCGACGGACGGTACACCGTTTCCGGAATTCCGGCAGGCACCGTCTCGCTGCACGTACGCCGCATTGGGTATCAGCCCAAGACAATAACGGCCCTCATGCTGCCGGCTAACGGCTCTATTGAGCAGGACGTTGCGCTCGACGTTGCGTCCGTTCAACTGCAGACTCTCACAGTCACGGCATCCGCCGAGCGCGGGACGGTCAATGAAGCACTCGATCGTCAAAGAACTGCGACCGGAATCGTCAGCGCGATCACCGCCGAGCAGATAGCCAGAAGTCCGGACGGCGATGCGGCCGCCGCAATGCAGCGGGTCAGTGGGGTCACCGTTCAGGACGGCCGTTACGTCTTTGTAAGAGGTTTGGGAGAGCGCTATACCACCACGTCCCTCAATGGCGCGCGCGTACCCAGCCCGGAGCCGGAGCGTAAGGTCGTTCCGCTGGACCTATTTCCAGCCAGCCTGCTGCAGACAGTCACTACTTCCAAGACCTTCACTCCAGATCAATCGGGCGATTTCAGCGGCGCACAGGTGGATATCCAGACTCGGGAGTTCCCGGCGCGCCGAACGCTGAGCTACAGCATGTCGATGGGCTACAACGACGCTGCCAGCGGGAGCCGGATTCTCTCCGCTCCCAGCACCGGCGCGGAATGGATCGGCTTCGGCGGTGACGCTCGCAAGCTTCCCTCGCTAGTGCGGCAATACGGGAATTTCAACACCAGCATTTCACAGCCCGAATACAACCAACTGGTCCGCAGCTTCCGAAACTCGTGGTCCGCGGATAACGCGGATGGACGTCCGAACTACTCGATGGGTGCCAGCATCGGAGGTGAGGATCCCATCTTCAAGCATCCGGTGGGCTACATCGGTTCACTGTCATATTCGTACGGTCAGGAAGTGCGTCACAATGAAGAGCGCGCTCAGGCCGTTGGCGGTGCAAACGGGGAAACACGGCCGTTCAACGCGTTTCGGGGCTCCACCGGGAGAACGAGCATCCTTTGGGGTGGATTGCTCAATCTGAGCACGTGGGTTGGAAAGAATAGCAAGATCGCGCTGAACAATACGTACAATAGAACTGCGGATAACGAAGCGCGTCAGGATTCGGGATTCTATGACCTGGGGAACTTCGACATCGAGCGAACGCTGCTGCGCTACGTCGAGAGGAGCGTCCTATCCAATCAGCTTCGCGGTGATCATGTGTTGGGCACGCGGCATACGATCGACTGGTCGGTAACCTCCGCCCGCGTCAGTCGCGTAGAGCCTGACCGGTCCAATCTCACGTACGGATTTATCCCGGATGTTCGTACCAACCAGCCTCTGAAACAGCTTCTCACCGCCCCGGAAGCAAACCGCCGCACGTTTGGGGACCTCGAGGAGCGGAACTTTAGCCCCTCGGTGAATTACAAGCTCGCCCTTGGCCCAGACGCTCGGCAAACGTTCGTCAAGGTGGGTGCGCTGTACCGTGATACAAGACGGGATGCGGATACGCGTTCCTTCAGTATCATCCCGCAAAACCTTACGGAGGCCGAGCTGGCACAGCCGGCGGAAGATCTGTTTGAGCGATACTCTCTGGAAGGAAGTAACGTCTTCCGGGTCGAGCCATATCTTACAACCGGAAGCTACCGGGCGGAGGATCGTCTCTCGGCGGCGTACCTCATGGCGGATCATCCCTTTGGCGACCGTATTCGTGCGATCGCTGGCGCGCGCGTGGAGCACGACCGCCTGGATGTGACAACGCTCAACAATAGCGGCGCCGAGTTCCGGTCAGGATTGAATGATACGGATGTGTTGCCGTCCGTCGCGATAAATCTGAACGTCACGGAATCCCAGAACCTGCGCCTCTCCGCTTCCCAGACACTCTCTCGACCAGAGTATCGGGAGCTTTCGCCATTGCTGTATCAGGAAGCAATCGGTGAAGATTTCGTGTTCGGAGATACATCGCTTACGCGTGCCCTGATCCAGAACTATGACCTGCGCTGGGAGTGGTATCCCAAGGCTGGCGAGGTATTGAGCGTTGCCCTCTTCGCCAAACGTTTTTCGCAGCCCATCGAGCGTGTTTACGTCGCAAGCTCGGGTGGCACACAAATCAGCTTCGTGAACGCGGACGGCGCCGAAAATTACGGCGTTGAACTGGAAGTGCGCAAAGGACTCGGCGCGCTGGTGGAGCGCCTGACGCCTTTGACCGTCTTCGCGAATGGCACGATCATGAAGAGCGACATTCGGCCCGGCAACGAGGGAATCGTGGCGACCACGCGCGACAACAGGCCAATGGTCGGACAGTCACCCTTCGTGGTTAACGCGGGAATGGCGTACAGCTCGAGCAGCGGGAAGACCAACGCCGCGGTGCTCTACAACGTGGCGGGGAAACGTATCTTCGCGGCCGGCGTCGGTGAGCTTCCCGATTCGTACGAGCAGGCGCGGCACGCGCTCGATTTGACGATCTCTCTACCCGTGTGGCGCACGATCGCAGCGAAGATTGATCTGAAAAACCTGCTCGACTACCCGTACGAGATTACGCAGGGTGAAGTGACGCGGGAGCGTTACACGGCCGGGCGTGTATTTTCGGCTGGTTTGAGCTGGCGCCCGTAAGCTGCGTTTGCTGGGCCACTTCGGGAACCGAGTCCGAAGTGGTACTGCAATGGACGATGGCCACCCATTCCCGGACTCACTTCACCTGTTACAGGTTCGAGACGCATTCGCGACACGAACGCACGGGTAGGGCGACTTTTATTAGGCACCAACATCTGAAGTTTTCCGTGTCAACTTTTTTGAGGGTATCGACATGAAACTCGAAGGCCGCATGCTTCGAACGTTCGCAGCTACGCTATTGACATTTGGGGTTCTCAGCGCTTGCAGCGACGACGATCCGCCGTCTGGCAATAACTCGGTGAATCCGCCCAGCGGCCTTGCGGTCACAGCGACGTCCTCAACGACGGCTCGCGTGACTTTTACCGCCGTGTCGGGGGCGTCGTCATACATCGTGCAACGGGCGACAGGCGCGGGAGCGTTCGCTACTGTAGGG
>JACDCM010000375.1 GCA_013817545.1 Gemmatimonadaceae bacterium
CGCAGCCGAACGAGCTCAGCCAGCTTTCGCGATAGGGCGCGAAACCTTTGACCTGAAGCTCCACACGGCGCACATGATCCGTGAGAACGCCGACGAGTTGTATCGCTTCGGTGAATCGCTGCAGGATATGACGGTCGCCGCTATCACACGGGTCGCGCACGAGATTTCACCTGGGATTAACTGGCTCGAATTGGCAACCCGGTTGCGCGAAGACGCTCTCGCCAGCAATTCCAATGTTTCGGATTACAGCGATGTAATGCTCGCTTCGCGGAAGTTCGTTGCTGAACGGCAAATCGCGGAAGTGCCCGCAGGCGCCTTGAACGTTATTCCGACACCCGAGTTTCTCCGTTCCCTCATTCCCATCGCCGCATACGTCGGCCCTGGCGCGTATGACGCCGAGCAGACTGGAACTTTTTTCGTCACGACTCCGCACAAAGGGGAAAGCGGTCGTCCGCAAAGCCGTGCTGAGATGGTTGTGACGGCCCTGCACGAGGGCGTACCAGGGCATCATCTGCAACTCTTGACCGCCAATTCGCTTTCACGGCCTGTTCGCCGTGTTCTGGCCACTCCGCAGGCGCAGGAAGGATGGGCACTCTATTGTGAATCGCTCATGGTCGAGGAGGGTTTTCTGTCCTCGCCAGAGGAACGCTTCTTTCAGTTGTACCACCTGCTCTGGCGTGCGCTTCGTGTAAGGCTGGATGTGGCGCTCCATACTCGTGACATGTCGGTAGGACAGGCCGCGGCAATTCTGCAAGAGGAACTGGCTCTCGACGAGAACAGTGCCTGGTCGGAAGCTCGGCGATACTGCGCTTACCCCACCTACCAACTGTGCTACGCAGCGGGTCGTCGCGACATTCTTCGCCTCCGTGACGATGTTTGTGTGCACGAGGGAGCGTCGTTCTCCCTCATGAAATTCCACCGCGACCTGCTCGGCTACGGCGCTTTTCCGACGGCACTAGCCCGGTGGGGGATGGGATTGGCATGAAGCCGGAAGCTGGTGAATTGCGAAAGGGCCCCACCCCCCATTCCCCACTCCCCAAAAACGTTCGATCTCTAGCCGCCGTCAGCTTTTTCACGGACGTCTCGAGCGAGATGATTTATCCGTTGCTGCCCGCCTTTCTCAGTACGGTCATCGGAGCCAGTGCGAGCCTCGTGGGGGCGATCGAAGGGGCGGCAGAGTCGACTGCGGCGTTGCTCAAGCTTGGTAGCGGTTGGTGGTCTGACCGGGTACGACGGCGCAAGCCACTTGTGGTGGCGGGATACGCGCTCGCATCGGTGGCGAGACCGCTTGTGGCAATCGCGCAGACAGCGGGGCAGGTTCTCGCTATCCGGTTGACTGACCGGGTGGGCAAGGGAATCAGGACTTCGCCGCGTGATGCGCTGATAGCAGATTCCGTCCACCCGGATGCGCGCGGGCGGGCATTTGGATTTCACCGCGCCGCGGACCATGCCGGAGCTGTAGTGGGACCGCTTATCGCTTTCGCACTCCTCAAATGGAGTGACACGTCGATGCGCTCTGTATTCGCGCTAGCCGCGATCCCAGCGTTGCTCGCAGTAGTTGTGGTCATTTTTGCGGTACGCGAGGTTCCGCGAGAGAACGCGGTTCATGCGGATGCAGCTGACCTCTCCCAGCCGATGGGACGTCGTTTCTGGGCTTTTCTGACCGTAGTACTGGTATTCACCCTCGGTAACTCAACTGATGCATTTCTTCTGCTTCGCGCCGCGGACCTCGGAGTTCCGGTTGCGCTGGCGCCGATCCTCTGGGCGATGCTGCACGTCGTCAAGTCGGTATCCAGTACGCCTGGTGGAGCCCTTTCAGACCGTCTTGGCCGGAAGCCGCTGATCGTAGCGGGTTGGCTCTTGTACGCAGCTGTGTACTTTGCCTTTGCGCGCGCTAGCGCTTCATGGCACGCGTGGGCCTTGTTCGCCACCTACGGGATCTACTTCGGCCTCACAGAGGGTGTCGAGAAGGCGCTCGTGGCGGATCTCGTACCTGCCGCCCGCCGTGGTGCCGCGTTTGGATGGTACAACCTTGCGATCGGACTCGGTGCGCTTCCAGCGTCACTCATTTTCGGTGCGATCTGGGACCGCGCTGGGGCGCCAGCCGCTTTTACCTTCGGCGCTTTCATGGCTCTCATTGCGGCGATAGGAATTTCCCTGGTAGCACGCGAAGTAAAGCCAAGAGGTGGTTAACTACAGAGGAACTCAGTTATAGGTGCACTGTGCGAACCCCGCGGTGATGCCAAGGGTAAGGTTCGGAAATGCAGACAAAAAAAAGGGGCCGACTCGTCACGAGTCTGCCCCTTTTTTTTTCAGACAATTACCGTCTCCAGCTCATTGGTTGCAACCAGTAGGGCTCTCGTCCGCCAAAGGATTAGACTGGCGTTCAGTCACAGTGATGGCAAAGAAGATTCCGGGACAAGTGGATGCATCATCGGAAGGATTCCAGCGTGGGTCCTTTATGCCAAACCGGTAAAGATCGTTCAATCTCCGCCCCTGGAGATACAGGTTTACATCACGTTCGTGGATTAGCAGGGTACGCGCCGCAACCTGGCCCGAGTACGGCGTCAGCGCGTCAAGTGCCCGTAAAAGATTGATCTGTGTCGTGAAACCAGCAGTGTTGCCCTGTGCCAATGCCGCTTCCGCGAGAATGAGATACATCTCTCTCTGGGATACAACAGTGAGCTCCGGGAAATCCCTGGCAGCTACAAACTCCTGAATGAACGCCAGTAGCACCGGATCCGGAGCATTGGTAATCGGATCTCTCAGTTTCACGGGATTAGTGGCCGTCGGCTTTTTTCCAGTTCCATCCAGATTGACCAGTCGGTCAGAAAAGGTTACTTCGAGCCGTGAATTAACATTGAAGCCAATCGCAACCGCGCCATCGCTCAGCGGAGGGGCCAGTTTCAGCGTGAACTCGAAATCTCCACTCAGCAGCGCCAGGGCGGCCTGTGCGTCCGCATTGGCGCCGGCATCGTTCACCAGCGGATTACTCGGAGTGGTGCCCGAGGGATTCAAGAGCTCCCACACTGCACGCGCATGCCGGGCGCGCGCACGCATCGCGAGAATGGTTCCCTCCAGATCGGTGTCGCCGGTGGCCGCGGCGAGCGGCTCGGCGCGAGTGAGATAGGCGATCGCCGAGTCGTACAGCTGAACCATGTTGGCCGGCCCGATATTTTCTCCGGGAATCGTCTTGTTCGAAAACGCGAAATCATCGAACTGGTCGGCGATGGTTGTATAAATGACTGCCGAGTACAGATACGCCCTGGCGAGAAGCAGTTTATCATCGTCACCCGCATCGGCCTCCTCGAAGCCGAAGGCGACCAGGCGGTCGATTGCGTTATTGGCCAGGTAGCGAGCCTCCGCCACGTAGAAAAACGAGGCGTCCACGAACTCGTTGGAAGGATCGCCAACACCCCCGAGATCCAATTGATTGTAGGCGTCTCGCGAGCCTACCCAGATCAACTCATCACTCGCAGTAGAGTAGGACGTCAGGATCGCAGCGATCGCGCGCGTGGTGCTTGCGACCAACCCGTTTACGAGCGGAGCCGCGGCTGCGGGATTGACAAGAGCCTCCTCACTGACATTGTTCGGGTTGCTCACCTCAAGGATGTCACACCCGGCTACCGAGAGCACGGCGGTAGTAGCTACCGCCGTGACTGCACCTCGAAGTCTCCTGGTACGGAGAATCGAGCGCTTAATTCCGTTATATGGATTCATTGTGCTCGATCTCCTTAGTAGTTGAGGCGCACGGCGAAACTAAAGCGCCGCGGCAGTGGGAAGCCAAACGCATCGACGGCATCGAGGAAGTTTTCACTAAGTCCACCCTCGCCGCCACCACGACCGACGGCGTTGTTCTCAGGATCCGTACCGGTGTACTTGGTCCACAACTTGAGGTTGCGAACTCCAAAGGTAAAGGAGGCATCGCGCGCTCTCAGGACGCTGGCAACACGTTGTGGCGCCGAATACGTGAGGCTTAGCTCTCTCCACCTCAGGAAGTCTCCATCGTCGTTCTGATTGAGACCGTCATAGGGTGACAGAGCCTTCAATGAGAGCCAGGACTTGGCCGCTGCAAGCTTCTCCTGCGGTGTTGCCGCTGGATTCATAATGGCCGCTTCGGCTACCGCGGCACGCCGAACGTTGCGCCCAATGAGCGGGTTGGCATTCCTGAACGC
>JACDCM010000376.1 GCA_013817545.1 Gemmatimonadaceae bacterium
GATCACCGCTCCACGCGCACACAGATCTAGTCTGCCAAGTCCGATCTCGACGCTCGAACTCGCCGTGCAAACACCGAGGCACCACCGGCCCCCCGCCGATGCCCCACCATCGCATCCGCCCCGCCCGACACGATCATCTCTGCGCGGGCCGCTTTCGATGAGCCCCGCAGCATACCCGACCGCGTCGGTAGCACTCGACGGTTCTCATACCACACGGTCGAACCCTTCGAGGACGAGCTCCGTCGTCGCGCCGAAGGCCAGATGCCCGCCCAGGCCGCGGGCGTGCGCCTGCCAGGGAAAGGCGCGAGGTCCGGGTGTGAGGCCGAGCAGAGGATTCATCAGCTCGTCGACGAGCAGGTAAAAGCCGGTGCCGAACGCCAGCCCCTTGCCCGCAGCCATCCGTGGCGCGCCGCGCCGCAGCAGTGCGTACACGATCCCCGCGCCGATGCCGGTTGCCCAGTGGATGGCCATCCCGGCCTGCCCGCGCTGCTCCTTCGACAGCTCGGTGCCCGCCAAGCCGGCGGCCTTCTCGGCGGCCACTTCATACGCGGTGCGATCGCCGCGCGCTTCGTTCTCGCGCGCCTTCGCGTCGTCGCTCTCCGGTTCGTACATCCATGTCGTCGCCTGCGTCATGATCCAGGTGGCGGCGGCGCCGGCGACCGCCCCTTTGACGATGGCAGCTGCCACACTTCTGTTCCGTTCCATTTCGACCTCCAGAATCGTGCGAGCTCCTGTTACCCGCTCAGCGGGCAGGTGTCCTGGCCCTCACATCGAGTTCACCGCACCGCGCGCTGGCGACGATGCGATCGCCGATCCGGCAGGCGACCGCCATGATCGTCAACGACGGATTGACCCCGGTACCCGTCGGAAACAAAGACCCGTCGCAGATCCACAAGTTGGGGATGTCCCACGTGCGGCCGTCGCCGTCCGTCACGCTGTCGCTCGGCGAGAATCCCATGCGGCACCCACCCATGAGGTGCGCGGTGTCTTCCTGAACCATCAGGTTCCGCCCGTCCGCGGCTTCGAGCGTGTCGCGCATGAAGCGAACGGCATGCGCGATCAGGCGCTTGTCATTCTCGGAATAGCCAAACGTGACGCGCGGGATCTTCAGTCCGAGTGCGTCCACCTCGTCGTCGAGTTCGACGCGGTTCCGCTCCTGTGGCTCAACTTCCCCCACCATCTTGAAACCGGCCATGTGGTTGTAACGCGTCATCTGGTCGCGCAGCCGCATTCCCCACACGCCCGTCGTCGTGGCGAGCGTCTGGGCCCAGCCCTGGATGAGCGGCCCCTGACTGCCGAAGAGATATCCGCCGTGGAAATCCTTCCCGACGTCCGTATAGTTCCAGTGCTCCGTGATCGCGAGGCTCGGCGGGCCCTTGTACCAGCGGATCTCCTCCTCCATCTCGCCGAATACTCCGTTGTTGGCGTGCACCATGAGGCACTTGCAGACCATGCCGCCGCGGTTCGCCAAGCCGTCGGGAAATTGCGGACATGCCGAATTGAGCAGCAGGCGGGGAGTCTCGATGCTGTAGCCGGCAACGACGACGTGGCGTGCGCGCTGGAAGCGCCACCGGCCGAACCGGTGATAATGCACGCCGGCGGCGCGTCCGGCCGGTGAGACCTCGATGCGACCCACTGTTGCAAGATCGCGGACCTCGGCGCCGGCCTCGATCGCACGCGGGATCCACGTGACCAGCACGCTCTGTTTGGCGTTGGTCGAGCAGCCGATGACGCAGAACCCGCGGTAGACACAGGGGTGCGCCAAGTCACGGGGCGACGAGGGGGTCGCGATTGGTGTCGGTGACCAGGGGATACCCATCCGATCGCAGCCCCGCGCGAGCACAGCCGCCGGCGCGTTCAGTTCGTGCGGCCGTCGCGGATAGCGAGGCCGTGCCGGATCCCACGGATACGACAACGGCCCGGCGACCTGCAGCATCTCTTCCGCCTCGCGGTAGTAGCGCGTCATCTCGGTGGCATTGACGGGCCAGTCGACGCCGTATCCAAGCTGTGTGCGCGACTTGAACCACTCCGGCCTGGCGCGCAGCGTCAGCATCGTGAAGTGCACGGTGCTGCCGCCTACCCCCTTGCCGCTGTTGTTGCTGCCCAACTCGATCGGATCATCGCCACCGGTGATCCGCTCGTCACTCCAATACAGCTTCTGCTGTTCCTCCTCGTCGGACGCAAAGTCTTCAAGGGGGCGCCAGAAGGGGCCTGCATCGAATGCCACGACTCGGAAACCGGCGATGGCGAGCTTGTATGCGAGCGTTCCACCGCCGGCCCCCGTGCCGACGATGGCGAAGTCAACCTCCTCATCATCCGCGTAACAGCGCATCGGCACCCAGCCGCCAGGCCGGAAAACGTCCGGGGCGCGCCCGTCCCGTGCTCGCGGCGTGTCAAGCGCGTCAGTCATGGCGCTCCTCGGCTTCCCATGGGTCGTGCTGACCGATCCCGAGCCGCACATAGCCGCGCGGCGAAGCTGGCCCCCCGAACCCGGTTTCGCTCCAGGCTGCCGGGTGCGCGTAGTACTGCGCAACAATGGATTTGAGGAGGACGCTCCTGAAGAAGCGTGTGGGCGGCAGCCGCTGCCAGGCATCGTCGGCGACATCGCCTCGCTGAATCGTCAGCAGCACGGTGTCCTGGTTCGTTCCATTCATCTCCGCGAAGGATTGTCCGAAGCGCAGAAGGCTTTCGGCCTCCACGCCCGCCAGCCCCAGCCGCCACGCCTCGCGCATCGGCGGCATATCGGCATAGCGGTAGCCCTCGCCGCGATTCCGCGCGAGCTTCTGATCGATCCACGGAGCGATCGGCACGGCGGCGCTGCCGCGTTCCGGCTGAGGGAGGATGCGAGCGCAGACGGCCTGCAGCGTGTGCCATTCCTGCTCCGAGAAAAACGATCGGTCCGGTACTTCCTCCAGGCGTTTGCGCACGACTTCGCGGGTCGTGTCGTCCCACGACACGCTCTCGCGTTTTCGAAGGACGTCGTAGGCCGAGTAGTGCGTGCGCGGAGCTGTCTTGACGCGTCCTCGTCCACGGCGAGGCCGAGAGCCGCGAGGCCGGCGAGCGCCAGGCCCGTGAAGGCCGGCGGCGCCGGCAGCGGCGGTCCGTGGAGGATGTTCTGCGTCCAGTTCCGCCAGCCGCCCATGTTGCGGTGAACGCCATACGCGTGGAACGCAACGCCTGCGACGCCGACCGCCGCGGTCGCCCGCAAGAGCACGCGCGCCAGCGGCCGGCAGCGTGCGGTGCTGAGGCCTGCGAAGAGCGCGACGGCGGTGATCGGCGGGATGGTCACCGGCAGATACATGTGCGGATTCTGGAAGGCGCCGCGGAAGTGCAGGAGCGCGGCCTCTGCCGCTGTGCCAAGCAGGCCGATGGCGACCAGCGCACCGACCGCGCGCGACGGCCGCAGGCCGCCGGTCGTCGCCGTCGGATCGCGCCGTCGGTCCGTGGCACCGGCAAGCAGCCCGAGGACACCGGCCATGTGGATCGCCAGGGGTGCGGCAACCGGTGCGCCGTAGAACAGGTTCAGCCAGGTTCGTCCCGGCTCGCGCCGCGCAAGATTGGCGACGTGGTAGCCGACTCCGACGAGGCCCGTAAGCGTCGCGGTTGCGTATACGGTGGTCCGCACCACGCCCGACGTCGCGGACGGGCGCGTGCCCCCCAGGCCGGCCGCAAGTGTGATCCCTGACACCACCGGCGCGATGAACATGGCGGGACGGTAGAAGCCACCGCGATAGTGTTCCAGGCTGCTGTCGGCGAACACGCTGAACGCGATGATCGCCGTGGCGGCGTGCAGCTGCTGGCCGGCCTTCACTTTGCGGGTGGTCGGGACGATCACGGGAGATGCGGTGAACGTGTTCATGGTGGTGGCAGCCACGCTATACGCGGTACCGGTCCGCATCACGGTTCTTCAGTTCCAACCGAGGCCCGGACGTGAGAGCTCGGGCCGAAGCACTCCGTCCTCGGCGTCGGCCGCGCCGTCGAACAGCAGATGTTCGACCCGCCGCCGTCCGTGACCGTCCGCTTGATGAAACCGAGTGCCTCCGCGTCACCCGCCAGCACGGACGATGACGCCTTCCGGCACACTCTGTGACGCGTCGAGGCAGGAGTCGCCCGCCATCGCGCTGTTCCCATGTGACCTGATTCAAGTCGCGATTGTTCAGCACCAGTACGAT
>JACDCM010000073.1 GCA_013817545.1 Gemmatimonadaceae bacterium
ATCGAAGGGTGGGAAGTGCTCCGGTTCTGCGATGAGAACTTCGCGGGCAAGTGCTTCAAGCCGTGGACCAAGTACCGGCATCCGCAGTTGGGCGACGTGGAGATCGGCGGGCTGAACCCCAAGTTTTTCTCCCAGAACGGGCCGCCGGAAGTGCTGGAGAAGTGGGCGCGGAATCAGGCGCTGTTCAACGTGTACATGGCGCAGTCGCTACCGCGGATCGAGATCACGGATGCGGTGGTGACGACACTCTCGGCGCCGACAGATTCGGCGACGCACGAGATTCGGGTGACGGTGCGGAATACGGGACGGATGCCGACGGCGCTGGAGCAGGCGAAGCGCGTCAAGATTGTGCGGCCGGATCAGGTGACGGCGAAGTTCGCTGATAGCAGCGCGGCGAAGGTGGTGGGGCGGCCTCCGGAGTTCTGGTTGGCGGGCGGGGAGTCGAAGACTGTTGCTTTGCGGATTCGGGCGGGGGAGAAAGCGACGAATCGGAAAGTGACGATCAGGGCGCTAAGTACGAGGGGTGGGGTGGCGGAGAGGGAGGTGGAGGTGGGGACGCGGTGACGCTCTCCGGCGCGGGGAGCGTTTCAACTATCTGGCGTTCATCCACGCCTACTCGCGGGTGCACCGACGGTCGCAGGTTGAGTCTATCTTCACGGGGACTCTGGGGCGGACGTGCACGCCGGGCCACAATGGTCCTCCGAACTTGCGGATCTTGATGTGCGGAGCAGACTCGTCATACCACTTCTCTAGCGCAAGCCTGACGTGCTGCCTGCGCATGCTTCTGGCTCTCATATTGCCGCATTCTACAGCGCGGCTGCGGGACCGTAGGAGGTGATAATGGATCAGCTCTGGCGGGAAGTTCGATATACTCTTCGTATCTTCGCGTCGCCGCCGAATCGCTGGGTGACGTCCGGTGCCGTCGTCACGCTCGCCTTGGCGATCGGCATCAGCACCGCTGTCTTCACCATCGTCGAGGCAGTGCTTCTCCGCCCCCTCCCGTTTCGCGACGCCGAGCGGCTGGTCAGCGTACAGGTAACGACGCGCGAGGCGAAAGGCACGACCGTGTATGGTGCCGTGGCCAATTGGGACCTGTACACCGCCTGGCGAAGTCGGTCGAACGGATTCGAGGAGCTCGTAGCTTACAGCGCCGAGGAGATGATCCTCACCGGACTTGGCGAGGCGAGATGGGTTTCGGCTGTGGCGATCACGTCGAACGTGCTGGCATTCCTGGGCGTGCAGCCGGCGCAGGGCCGCGCCTTTGTGCCTGAGGAGGACCAACCTGGCAGCGCTCCGGTCGTACTGTTGAGCGAGACCTTCCGAGCTCGGCACTTCGGCAGCGACGTCGCTGCGGTCGGCCGCTCGTTGGTGCTCAGCGGTCGCCTATACGAGATCGTCGGCGTCATGCCAACGGAGTTTCGAGTGCCGAACTCGATTCCGGAAGTGACGCAGATGGAGGGCGAAGTTTGGGTCCCGATGGGTACTTATCTGGACGGGTCTCTCGGATCCCTCGGTTCCGCGGTACCGGTGCAAGTGCTGGGTCGCCTGAGGCGCGGGACGACCGCGGCAGCGACCGAGGTACAGCTTGACCAGATCACCGAGCAGGTGGTCCTCAGTGCGCGGGTTGATCGGCGCGAGCCTGAGGCCCGCGCAGCTGTGACGCAGATCGTGCCACTTCACCGCGTCATAGTCGGGCAAGTGCGCCGGCCGTTGATGCTCCTTCTCGGGTTGACGGGGTGCGTCCTTTTCATTGCGTGTGCGAATGTCGCGACGCTCCAGCTCCTGCGAGTGCTCGCTCGGCAAAAGGATTTCGCCGTGCGCAGGGCGCTGGGAGCTTCCCAGCGCGCTATAGCCGGGCAGGTGCTCACGGAATCCGTAGTACTCGCAGCGATCAGCGCGATCCTGGGCGTGCTGATCGCGGTCTGGAGCGTCCCGGTCCTCGTCCGCATCGCTGCCGACCGGCTACCCCACGCAAGTCAGATCAGTGTGAACGTGGTCGTGGTTGTCATTGCTCTCGTGGCGACGGTGGTCGCGGGCCTTCTGATCGGGGCGCCATCCGCCTGGCGCGCGACGCGCCAGCCCGGTCCCGACGCGCTTAAGGAGGGCTCAGGGTCGGGGATCAGTACACGGCAAAACAGGGCCGTGAGTGCACTTGTCGCCAGCCAGGTGGCGTTCACGATGATCCTGCTCGCCGGCATGGGGCTGCTCACCCGGAGCTTTCTCCACGCCATGAACCTGGATCGCGGATACGAGATGGATAAAGTGCTGGTGGCGGCGCTCTTCCTCCCATTGGATCGGTATGCCTCCCCGGAGCGTCAACTGGCATTCGCCCACGCAGCGCTCGACCGGGTGCGGGGAATCCCGGGAGTGTCGTCCGCCGCCGTGGCCACGGGCGCGCCCATCGTGGGCGGGCTCAAAGCCACCGCGAACGCACCAGGGAAGGCGAACCCTGGCGAGCCACGTTCTGTGAACAGCTGGGGCGTCAGCCGGGAGTATTTCCAAACGCTCGGCACTCCGGTACGGCGCTCACCACCGGGTTCAGCGGAGCTGGCGGGAGTCTTCATCGATGAAACCGCCGCTCGCGAATTCTTCGGGAGCGAGGATCCGGTCGGTAGACAATTGCAATGGGCGTGGGGTGAGGACGCGCACACCGGGACGGTGATCGGCGTCGTCGGAAGCACGCGAGAGCTGTACATTGATACGCGGGCTAACACTCTGGCTAGCTCGTACGAGCCGCATCTGTATTTACCTCTCGCCGACGGGATCGCTCCGTCGCTCCGGATACTCGTGCGCGCTCACGCAGATCCGCTCCCTCTAATGGCCGCCGTCCGACGAGCTATCGCCGAAGTCGATCCGACCATCGCGCTCAACGAGTTCGGCACGCTCCGCGCACTCGCTTCCGGACGGCTGCTGACGGAGCGGATGCTGATGCTCCTCACCGCACTTTTCGCAGTGCTTGCGCTTGTGATTGCTGCCGCCGGTATCTACGCAGCGGTCGCGTATGCAGCGACTCGACGAATGCGCGAGATGGGGATCCGCATCGCCCTGGGTGCACAACGTTTCGATGTCTTGTTGATTGCTATGGGCCGAGGTGTGAGGCTGACACTCGCGGGAGTTCTGCTCGGACTCCTAGCTGCAATCGCGGCCACACGTGTCATGCGTCACGTGCTGTTCGAGGTCTCGACGACAGATCCAGCGGTCCTGGCGGGGGGGCCGTGGTTCTAATGGTCGCGGCACTGCTGGCGAGCTACCTGCCGGCGCACCGGGCGACACGCATCGACCCGGCGAGCGCACTCCGGCAGCAGTAACCGAGCGCAGACGAACTACTTTGAGCTATCCGGCGGGGTCGCCGACGCGCCGGGCCCCAACGGCGCCCTTGCCGCCAGGTTGATCTCGTATTGTGCTTGCCAGTGTGCCGACGAGTGTCTCGAGCACACCCGCTCGGCGCGCGTCGAAGCCGGCCTAGCTAGCTAAGCCAGCAGTTAGAATTCCGGGTAGATAGGGTTGCCTGGCGCGGGGACCTAAGACGAAGGCATAGGAATGTATCTTAATCACAGTTGCGGTTTGTCCACGAGAATCGGAGCCATTTCGCTCCGCCTGGCGATTCTGATCTTGGCCTCAGTCAGCTGCAGAGCTCCGAACTGGCTAACCGCGTCAGGGTGGAATGAGCGCCATGCCACCGCCGAACATCGCGCAGCACCATTAGGGAATCGGCCAGTCGCCCACGAAGCTCGATCGGCACCGAGTGAGTCGTCGGCTTCGGCGGCGGTGGATCGGCAGAGCTGCAAGGTATCGATCTCGGCTAATTCTCGAGTCATCATCGGTGCGAGCGACGATCCGGATGATGAGCTATATCGTGTTACGAGCGCCTTTATGCTGGCGGACGGCAGGATAGTTATCGCCAACGCAGGCACCAGCCAGATCCGATTCTATTCTGCCGATGGTCGTTTCGCTCTATCCAAAGGTCGCGCCGGCTCAGGGCCAGGTGAGTTCTCATCACTGAGCGGTGTTTGGCCCATCAATGACACGCTTATTGCTGCGTTTGACCGTCCGCAGCGGCGGCTCTCGCTATTCCGCACCGACGGCGACTTCGTTTCATCTCGGCAGTTGGAACTCGCGAGCGGAATCCGGTGGCCGCACGCAGTGGGGGTATTGGACACTACGATCGTTGCCATAAACGGTCAGGTATTCGAGTCGGGTCAGATGGGCGTCGGAATCGTTCGCCCGCCTTCTGTGTTCGTGCGATTCGCGCTGGACGGTTCGCTGATTGATACAGTGCTCACTACGCCTGGACACGAGTTCTTCGTGCCGAATACCAGTGCCGTTGTGACGACGCGGACTCGGCCGTTCGGGCTAAATACAGAGTATGCTGCCGCGTCGGGGACTCTCTACTTCGGTGACACAGGCGGCGGTGAGATAAAGGCGGTAGCTCCCGGACGAAGGCCGGTACTTGTTGCGCGGGTTCCACTAGATCGCAAGAGAGTGAGTGCGGGTGATGTTCGTGCGTTCAAGAACAGCGAGCGGGCGCGGGCTCGGAATGCCGCCCAAGCGGCAAGGGCACGGTTTCTCGATCGGGTACCATTCCCGTCCGAATTTCCTGCGTTCGATCGACTGCTCGTAGATGAGGAATTGAATATCTGGTTGCGTCCGTTCGAGTTTCCCGGCGAAGGAAGCCGCGAATGGCTCGTGGTTCTTAAAGAGACTCAGACGCTCTGTCGAGCGGTTCTTCCGCCACGTACAGAACCGCTGTATGTCGCAAAAGGTGTCTTACTCGCACTCTTTCGTGGCGAGGACGACAAAGAAGAGGTGCGAGTGTACGACATGAATCTGACGAGACCATGACGGTTTGGGTTTGGTAAGCCAGCGTAGTAGTCTAGAGAATGCTGCTCACCGACGCTCGCAACTGGTTGCGAATACCAGGTGGTACGGTTCCTTCCAACGATGGCGAACGAGATTCTTCGTGCCGCACCACATAAGATCAAGAAAACCGTGTTGGTAGGATGTCTCCAAGCGGTGACTAGCAACAGGGCAACGCCGATATGCCGGGTTCTTAGTATTGCCTGCTCGACGGTGACCGGCCGCGGGAGCCGCGTGGCCACCGATACTGCAACCTATGACCGGATCTCCCTGGCGGTCTTGCGCGGGCGGCGACCGCCTCGGAGCTCCAAGTCGCCAGCCACAGCCGCCGACGCAGGTTTCAATCACTCGTTTAGCGAAGCCTTGAGCGGGACGGCATGGCATAGACCTGCACGATCGGCGTCTCGTCCTCCGACTTTGCATGGCCGTAGAGCCGTTCGCCGCGCACGCTGCTCAGCGTGAACGCGCTCGGCAAGCTGACGGAAAATGCGTTCGCGTTCCCAGACGGAAATACCGTCCACTGTCCCGTGCTTCCCGTAGGGTACGGGGGTCCAATCCACAAGCTGCCGTTGTCTGCGAAGAGGGCGCGTGAAGCAACTGACCAATGCGTGGGAATTTCGCTGAACTCAAGCGCCACATTCTTGTAGTAAGGCATCTCCGCGCGAGACTGGCGTTTCATGGTGACGACGTCCTGCCTGGTTACGGGCCGAAGCTTCCTGGAGAGTTTTGCTGATCGTTGCACTCTCGCACCATTGGCTGCAACGGACATCCACCGCACCATTCCAGTGTGACCGTTTACCAGCGCGAGCATGCTGTCTCCAAGTAGCGCCCAGGCTCCACCATCACCCACACCCATGGTGCTCGCATTCGCTATCCACGCGCCCGGTCGGCGGTATAATGCCAAATCGGCGCGGATTCGCACTAGCGTATCCAGTTTGGGTGGCCGAACGGTCTTCAATAACACGCTGGTGTAGAGATCATGAAAAACTGACCCGCCACCATTAGTGACGATCGGTCCGGTTACGATCAGGACGCTTCCACCTCGCATCTCGTAAACAATGTAACCGGGTCGATCGGCGCCAGTATTGTCGAAGCGGCGCGTCTCGATGTGCTTCCCTTCGAGCGTGTAGGTAGTGAGGCGCCGCTGCATTACGTCGGTGACAGAGACGGAACTATCACTCAGCAACAAGTCGGCTGGATGAGTAAACTCCCTTGGCCCCGCACCAGCTCGACCGAAAGCCGTCAGATACTTACCTGCGGGACCGAATACCTTGAGATCGGGCGCTCCGGCATCGAGAACGAATATTCGTCCATCGCCCGAGGAGGCCACCCGGACAATGCGTTCGAAAAAGAAATCATCGCTGTCGAGATCGCGACCTATTTCAAGTTCCAACTTTGGCCGGATCGCCAACCTCGCGGCTTCTTGCGCATCTATGCGGGCGGTCAGGAGTGAAAGTACGAGAACGAACGAAGCGATAGCGGATAGCAAGCATTTAGAGATGCGTTTCCGCGAGCCTGTGTAATTTTTCCAGCACCTATAACCCTCGAGGGGGAAGCCATTCCTCGCGTATTCATGGAGCCTCTGGCCTCCAGCTTTCGGGAGAGTGACTTGATTGATCCTCAAGCGGGAATCCTTTCCGTTGGAGTTATTGTTACGGCTGTGACAGTGCCTATGATGAGCAGGAGCTAAAACCCGCGAAGATGTTTCTCGCCCGTGTCGCTATATACTAATTGGATACTAATTGGACATTCATGACGGAGACCGATACGTGGGGAATGCCTATCCACCTCCCTTCATCACCCACAGCGGCGATACGTTGCGATCCCCCTCGCCTTTGGATCGATTCTACGGGGAACCACGCCGCTTGTTCGCACCGCTCCCGACTTCAGTAACCGAAGTACTGTCACGCGCTCCACTTCCAACTCGTCGCGCGAGACGCCTACTATCTCCCCCTCGGTGATCTGCCGCGCGGAAAAGCGGCCTGGCATTTGGACTGCACCAAGCAGACGCCCATCGGCATCGAAGACGTCCCATGTGCGCGGCCCCGACAAATAGGCGTATCGTAAGACCCACAAGTTGCCAACAGCGTCAGCCAGCATGCCGCCGTAGTATGGCATGTTCGGTGGGTACTGCATCTTCTCTAAGAACGCCTTGTTAAGCGTGCGCTCTGCTTCGCTTCGTGAATTCGTCATCCGCGTTGATTCAACGTGCGCGATCGCGTTCGGAGTGACCAGCTCCGGGGCGCGCTCAAGCCGGATGAAGCGAAGAAGGTGGCCTAGCGAATCGAAAACCGCGATCTCATACCGTTCGTTTGTGCCGACGTAGATACGTCCTTTCCAAATAGTCGTTGCCAGCTGCTTTCCGAACGTGAGGGAAGTCACGCTCATGCTGTTCTCGCTCGCCAGAACAAGGTGTTCGTTCTTCGGGAATGGTCCGAGCTTCACCTGAAGCGAATCCTGCTCACGAGCGATGACGAGCAGGGCACTGTCGCGATGAATTCCACTAGCCATGCCGACTCCATACGAGCGTCGGAACGGAGCAACATGGCCCTACTAGACAGCATGCCCATTGGCGTGGCAAACTGAACGCCTGGCACCCGCGGAATCGGGATCGTCCGAAAGAACGCCCCGTTAGGTCCGACCACTGACAGCCGCCCGCCGCCTCCGTCCGAATGTACAATCAGCGTATCCCCTCCTATTACCTGAAGCCAGGATATCCGATCGAATTCGCCAGGCCCGGCCCCTTGTCGCCCTGATGAGCATAGGTAGGCCCCGTCAGCAGAGAAATAGCGTAGCTCGCTGGTGCCACCGTTCGCAGCCACGATCCGCCCGTCGCTCAACCGCCGAGCATCATTCAAGCGGAAGAACTCTTGCTCTGGATCGCCCTCCGCAACGCCGATCAGTAGGGCCGGAACTGAGTCGATGGTCCAGCGCGCTTCCGCGCTCCATTGCGGATCGAGGCTCTCGACTATGCGCACACCCGCGCTGTCCCGAACGGCAGCCGGACGCGTCCCTTTTGCCTCACTAGAATCACCACACGCCGCGACCGCCAAGAGCAGAGCGACAAAGGGGGGGCAAACCGACCGGGAGAATGGCGACCTCGTAATCTGAAGCGCTACCCATCGGATCAGGGAAGGGCGGCTTGATGGGCGAGGCTCGCTACCTGCACATAACAGACGCATGATCTCACGATATACCCGGAGACGGCGATAGCCGTATCCCGACACCTCAAGCTGCCAGCGAATGATCGCAACCCGAAAACTCCAAGTAGTAGCGAATGAAGATGCCCTCACCGCCATTATCGGACGAAGAAGGGCCCCGCTTTTCCAAGTAGCGCGTTCCTGGTCCAGCACAAAGGTTTCGGCGCCTCAACCGCGGAAGTTACTCGCGAAGCGATACCAGTTTGTCGTTCCCGGGAGCGCGTCACGCGTGTTTAGGCCTTTGGACAGTCTAGCTCCGAGGATGCGTCATCAGGTCTAGAGCCGCAATACGCGATCCTACTCCCTCACTACCTCGCGTACCGCGTCATCACGACCCGATGGGTGTCCCGCGCATTCTCGAGTCTTTCCTCGGCCAACTCAATCTCAGGCCGAGCGATGACGAAGGTATATGTTGTTGTTGTTGTTGTTTGATCGCCACCCGCTGAGCGCGCGCGCCCACCTGATCGTCCAAGGAGATGATGTCATAACCGTCATAAGCGCCAAACAAGACAAGATCCCCGGCTTTTAGCTGCGCCCACCGTGTAGCTCTAGTCAAATTCCACACAGCACGGCGTTGAGGGAGTGCCTCGGCGACGCGCATTCCTATTGCCTCGCAAGCGCCTCGGGGTGGTCAGGCGCCAGCGTGAGTTTGGCAGTTGGGAGACTGGGCTTGCAAAACAGCCTACGTACTGGCCCAGTGCCTCTTGGCGAACCGCGGGCCACATAATAGTTATTCGAAGTGCTCATTCGTTGCCGGTTTCTCGCTAATGGAGACGTCGCTGCGTACCATTTTTCTAATGATTGTCGGGTTGTTGACGGCTGCGCTAATCGCCGTCGCCGTCATGCGGCGACAAACTGACGCGCATGAATCCCGTGGCGGCGCTCCGGCGTCGGACAGCGACGCGGTCGCAGGCAATCAACCCACCAGGTCCCCTGACGTCGCGATACCAGTCGAGGGCACACCCGTAGCGCGAGCCACACTCGTCATCTCCATCTCCGCCGCCGGCCAAGCCGCCGCCTCCCGTCAAACCACCCTGCTCGCACAAGTCGCAGGCCGCGTCGAGCGTCTACCTGTTCGCGAAAGCGACCGCGCGAGTGCCGCCCAACTCCTGGTAGCGCTCGAGGCCGCCGAATTCCAGCTCGCCGTGCGTGATGCTCAAGCGCGTCTGGAGAAGGCCCAAGCGTCTTATCGCGTCGAAACGCTCTTCGACGATCGGGAAGCCGACTCCACGATTCGCAATCAGCGGGCTCAGATAGCGCGCGCAAGAAGCGGAATCGCGGAAGCCGAGGTCGCGCTGGAGAAAGCGACACTCGATCTGAGACGAGCCACCGTACGCGCTCCCTTCGAGGGCGTTGTGGCAAACCTCAAGATTGTAGCCGGCCAGCAGGTCCGCGCGGGCGACGAGCTCCTTGTCGTGCAGGATCTCGACCCCATCAAGGTCGAACTGCAGGTACTCGAGAGCGAGATAGGCTTTCTCGCTCCCGGGCGCTCGGCGTCCGTCTCCTTTGCGGCCTTCCCTGACCAGCGCTTCGCAGGCCGCATCGAAACCATCAACCCGATGGTCGAGCCAAACACGCGCACCGCTCGCGTCACCGTCGTCGTTCCAAATCCAGCTCGCAAGATTCTCCCTGGTATGTATGCACGCGTTGCGCTCGACGCCCGGCGCTTTACCGACCGCGTCCTGGTCCCTCGCTCGGCGGTTCTCGAGCGCGACCGGCGGACCATGCTCTTTGTGTTCGACGCGGCCGGAAGCAAGGCGAGCGAAGGGCTCGCCAAGTGGCGCTATGTTACGACCGGGCTCGCGAACGATTCTCTCGTCGAGATAGTCGAGAGTTCGGAGACCGACGAGGTCAAGCCGGGTGAGATCGTTCTCACGGGGGGTCATCAAACCCTTATTCACGATGCGCGGGTGAAGCTCGTGGATAATGCCCTCGCGGCCGGTGGCCGGCCATGACTCGCCAGTAGCGGCCGCACGGTCCCGCCTCGGTAGGGCTTTCCTATATGGATACAAGCACTCGACTCCCGCGTCCCTCGCTGAAGGCGCTGTCTGCGCGGCGGTGGCTCTGGATCGCGTTTGCGAGTGCCATTGCTTGTGTGTCGACAGCCTATCCGGCGAACGCGCAAGATCCTGCCCGTCCTCTCACCGTCGCCGAAGCCGTACGCATCGCCGAGCGGCGAAGCCCCGTCTACCGGCAAGTACTCAACGATCCCGACGTCGCATCCGCTGGTGTCCGTGAGGCATCCGCAGCATACCTGCCCCGCCTCTTCGCCGGCCTCAACTTCGGCGGCAACTCGGCTCGGCGCGTTACCGCAACCGACCCGTTCGGCAACGCCGTCCGGCTCGACGACCCGATCACTTTCCGCTCCAGCAGCGCGGCGCAGAGCATAGGCCTGGATTACACGTTCTTCGATGGCGGCGCGCGGGAGCGCAGACTGAGCGCCGCTCGCTTCGATCTCCGCGCCGCCGAGGCACGCGCCGATGCCGCGCGAGTTCTGCTCCGCGGGGAAGTGGCGCGCCGATACTATCAGGCGCTAGGCGCCGGCCGACAAATCGCGCTCGAGGAGCAGCTACTCGCCTCCGCGCGCGAGCAGCTGGCCGCGACCGAAAGGCTATTCGGTGTAGCTGGCGCGAGCCGGGTGGACGTACTTGGCGGCCAGGCCGACGTAGCGACTCGGGAAGGGGCGCTCGATCGCGCCCGAGGCGAGGCGAGCAAGCGCATGCTCGAGCTGCGTGAAGCGCTGGGCGTTGAAGACGATGTGGCGTTCGTTCTGGCGGACTCCCTTCCCACAGTGTCCGAGCTCGCTGGCGTGAACGCCGATTCTCTCGTCGCCCTCGCGCTCCGCGCCAGCCCCCGCCTGGCGGCGCTCGATGCTGTAGCCGAAGCGCAAGGCCGCCTTGCGCGCGCGGCACGCGGTGCGCGCTGGCCGGCTCTTTCGGCGAACGCAAGCTTTGGCCGGTACTTGTCGGATCGCAACTATGACGCGCTTTTCGACCTCAACCCGCGGGATCAGTCGCTCAGCTTTGGCTTCAACGCATCGATTCCGATCTTCGACCGCTTTCAGACCTCCGGGTCGGTGGCGCGCGCGGACGCCGCGACCGCCGACGCGCGGGAGGAGCTCAGGGCTGGTCGCCTCGGCATCGCGCGCGAAGTACGGAGCGCTGCCATCGACCTGGAAAACACCAATCGCCGCATCCAGCTCGCCGAACGCGCGGCGGCGCTGAGCCGGGAGCGGGTGGAGTTGGCGCGCGAGCAATACCGTGCGGGGGCGATCCGCTTTCCGGAGCTGCAGCAGGTGCTGGACCGCGATGCATCTTCCTCGCGCGACGTCATCGACGCCAGAGTAGCGCTAGCCGTCGCGCGCGCGACGCTCGAGGAGAAAGTCGGAAGCTCGACCGCTCCGTGAGCCTTCCGCGTCTTTCCATTCGGAGGCCCGTAGCGGTGGCGATGGTCTTCTTCGCCATCGTTCTTGTTGGAGTTCTTTCCTTCCGGCGCCTTCCGATCGACCTCCTGCCCGACATCGCGTACCCAAAGCTCGTCGTCTTTACCAGCTACCCGAACGTCGCACCTTCCGAAGTCGAGCGCTTCATCACCGAACGAGTGGAGCAGGGGGTGAGCGCGGTGCCTGGAGTCGAACGCGTAGAGAGTATTTCACGCGAGGGCATCTCCCTGGTGACGCTGCGCTTTGCCTGGGGTACCGACATGGACTTTGCGGCGCTCAACGTGCGCGAGCGGTTGGACAACATGCGGGGCCAGCTACCCGAACGCGCCGACCGCTCCGTGGTTATGCGGACTGATCCAGCCTCCGAGCCAGTTATGTCTCTGAGCGTGTCGGGGCGGAATGACTTGTGGAGTCTCCGGAACCTGGCGGAGTCGGTTATCCGGCGCCGGCTCGAGCAGATCGACGGCGTGGCCCGTGCCGCGGTGGTAGGCGGCCTGGAGCGCGAAATTCATGTGGATGTCGACACGCGACTGCTGGAGAGTTACGGGCTCACGATCGATGATGTCGCTACCGCGCTCGCTGGGGCGAACGCAAGCGCGCCGGGCGGAACCATCCTTCGCGGGCGCTACCGCTACGCCCTGCGTACCCTCGGCGAATTTCAGTCGGTAGACGAGATCGCTGCCGTTCCAATCACTCGGCGGGGAGAAGCCCGTGGGGCGGGTGGCGCGAGTGCGGCGACGAGCGGGGGTGCCGCTCCGGAAGCTTCCGCGACGGCGACTCGCGGCGTAATCACGCTACGCGATGTCGCGCAAATCGAAGATGGCTCGCGCGAGCGTGAGACCATAGCGCGCTACAACGGACGCGACGCGGTAGGGCTGCTCCTCTTCAAGGAGAGCGGTGCCAACACAGTGCGCGTAGCCGAGCAGGTGAACGAGGTGCTGGTGCAGCTGCGCCGCGAATATCCGGAGATTACGCTGGATATCGCATCGAGCCAGGCAGGATTCATCTCCGCCTCGATCGCAAACGTTGTGCAGGAAGTGATAGTCGGTGGCATTCTCGCATTCCTGGTGCTCTTTCTCTTCCTCCGCGATGCGCGCTATCCGGTCGCGATTGCGCTAGCCATACCGATCTCGATCGTGGCCACGTTCGCTCTCTTCGACGCGGCTGGAGTGTCGCTCAACATCATGACGCTCGGCGGTCTCGCGCTCGGCGTGGGGCTCCTCATGGACAACTCGATCGTCGTGATCGAGAACATCTTTCGCAACCGGGAGCTCGGCCTGCCCATGCGCGAAGCGGCGGCCGTTGGCGCCGAGGAAGTGCAGCGGGCGATAGTTGCGTCCACACTAACGACGATCGCTGTCTTCGGGCCCATCATCTATGTGCGAGGCGTGGCTGGAAAGCTTTTCGGCGCGCTTTCCCTGTCGGTTGCGTTCGCGCTGTCGGCGAGCGTGCTCGTCGCACTCATGCTTCTGCCGGCGCTCGCGGCCCGGTGGGAAGGCGGAGGTGATGCCGCCAAGCCGGGACGCATCAGATCATTGCTCCGGCGCGCAGGAGCGCGCGTCGGTGCTTCAGTTGAGCGTTTGGTGCGACGTCCGTTGGACAGCTTCGACGACGGCTTCGCGCGCTTGATGCGCTGGTACGAGCGGATACTGCTGGTGGCGCTGGCGCATCGGGGACGCGTCGTCGCGCTCTCTGCGGTGCTGCTCGCGGGCACGATCGCGCTGGCGCTGACGCTGGAGCGGAGCGTGCTCCCGCGCGTGGATCAGGGTGCTTTCCAGGCCCGTATCGAACTCCCGCGTGGCACTCCGCTACAGGAGACTTCTGCGCTCGCCGAGAGGATCGAGCGGGCCGCGCTCGGAGATTCCGCGGTGACGGCGGTATTCACGCGTGCTGGCCGGCAAGAGGCGATCTTCGGCGTCGATGAGCGCCAGACCGGCATCAACA
>JACDCM010000377.1 GCA_013817545.1 Gemmatimonadaceae bacterium
CCGGAGTTTACGAAACCAACTGGGCTTACGCTTACGACTATCATTGGCACGCCTACAAGCTGGCTGTTACCGGGACTGGCAAAGGCAAGTCGATCATGAGCCCACCTCATTCCTGGCAGATTGGGCTTTCGGCAGGTAACGACTCCGCGTTCGCTAGCACGGCCGCGCAGTCACAAACGCATGACTGTCTACGCCCCGTGCGAGTGGCAATTAGGGTTGACACGTGAGGTCCATTTCGCGCGCACTGCGGCGTCTGGGGCGGTCACAATGGCTGACGCGGCTGCGAGCGAGCACTACCGGCCAGAGTCGCCGCGAGCCGAATTTTCAGGAGGCGCCTTTGGCTTCCCAGGGTTCCCCGCGGGCCATTTCTATTCGCCGCTCCTCGATCTCCAGAGTGTAAAGCCAGGCGAATCACAAATGCCATTCGATGGCGAGGAGTGGTGGGAACATATCGATTTGCGCGCTACCGACCTTCTTAGATAGCACTGGCGGCAGTATATGGCTGAGAAGAGTAGCTAATTGATCGATGCTGCCAATGACGACGGCGTGTGATCCCGACACCGTCTGCCCCGCGTGCGCCGTTCTTGCTCGGGGGCGCACCAGTCCTAGCGGCGCGGAAGCATTCTGCCTTTCTCGCCTTGGTCCCGATGCTGCGTAATCGCGTAAGTATGACTGCCTTAGCAACGGAGAAACCAATCCCCGTGTCGGTCATAATACCCGCGTTGAATGCTGCTGAGACGATCGACGAGACGCTGCAATCGCTTCGTGCGCAAAGCATGTGCGATTGGGAAGCGATAGTCGTCGACGACGGATCAACTGACTCGACGTCCGAGCTGGCTTGTGCTGTGGCGCAAGCTGATGCACGCCTGAAGTTCGTGCAGCGCCATCATGGAGGTGTCGCGGCGGCGCGCAATCACGGCATCCGCGTGACGGCTGCGCCCTGGCTTCTGTTTCTGGATGCCGATGATCTTATCACCCCCGATCATCTGGCTAAGCTAACCGGCGCAGCGGCTGAAAACCCGGAACTAGACCTCATCTATGGCGACTGGGCGCGGCTCTCTCCCGCAGGCAATCGGACTACCGAGCAACGTCACCGCGAGACCGGCGATTTGTTTTCGCTGCTTGCGAGGGTATCCGCTTTCCCGATCCACAGTTGCATTGTTCGCCGCACCGCAGTGGAAAAAGCTGGGGGGTTCGATGAATCCTTCGTTACCTGTGAAGACTGGGACCTGTGGCAGCGTATCGCGCGCGTCGGGGCGATCTTCGGCTGTGTCCCGGACGTTGTCGCGCTCTATCGTATGCGGCCGAAATCGCTCTCCACGAACGCAGGGCAAATGCTGATTGACGGTTTACGAGTCATCGAAAACGGGCATGGCACAGACCGGCGGGTGCCGAGATCGCGCCCTGAGCATTTCCGCGGTCTTCCGCCGCGAGCACTAGCGGTCACGCAGTTTCACTACCTTTGCTGGTGCGCGGGTCTCGTTCTCGGAAGCCGCGGGGACGCAGTTCCGTTGCTCTCAAAGCTGAAGCACAAGTTGGAGCCGAGTGTTGATCCGAGCGTTGTCGCGGCGGCGATTTTTGAGGCAACACTGCTTCCTGCCTGCCACCTGCGTTCGAAATGGCCGCTACTGTGGCCTGGTTTATCTGCCAGCATCGTCCGCGTGCTGGATGCTTTGGAGACACGTTGCCGCGCGCGTGACCTGGCTCGGCGAACGCAAGTGGTGCTCGAGCGCCTGATTAGCTGCACCACCTGGGCAGGCGCTATTGGGCACACGAACGCCACTCAGGTCGAAGTAAGCACGCCGATCGAGGATGTTCGTACTCCGCCTGAATGTGAGCGTATTTACATCAATGTGACCGTGGAGGGAGTTGCGGTGGGTTCGATAGGTCTGCCCGTGTGGGAGGGAATAGTACCCGCTTATGTGATCGCTGACGCTATCGCTGGAGAATTCGCCTGGCCGATTTTAAACCGGTTTTTCGAAGCTACGATCTACCCTCAACTTAGAATCGAAAGTTTCGGAGATGCAACCTCCGTTTCCCGCGATGGCGTATTGCTCGCTTGCGATTTGCCAACCGATCCTGTCGCTCTGCGCGCGGCGATTCACGATCGAATAGACTGGAGCCTCTTCCTTCAAGAGGTTTGGGGCCGCACGGATCTGCCGGCGGAGCGGTTCTATGACGACACATCATCATCCATAACCTCCGCCGGTCCGGGACGGCTGAGCGATTCAAATATTACGGTTGAGCTATCCGAGGAACTATCAGACCTAATTGGCATAGGGGACAACTACGTTACCGTGAAGTTCGTTGTCGGGGGATGTGCAATCGGACTCGTACAGGTTTTCCCGACAAGCGGAACCGTCACAGCCCAACAGCTTGTCGCTTCACTTACGACGGCCGCTGGCTTTGAGCTATGTCGTGCTGCCGTGCGCGAGGCGCTCATTGGGCAGAGTTGGGAGCCTTCGCTGTCGATACGTCAACGACTGCGGGCGCGCGCCCGACTTTCGCCGAGAAAGAAAGGAACATTCTACAGCGCCGGTGCGACAGCGGTCCTACCACGACGCGCGCCAGAGATCTACGGCACGAGCGGTTGCCGGCGAGCCGTGCTCCCCGCGCAAGCTTGGAACGAATTAGACGCTGCGGCCCAGAGTGCGGGAGAGTCAACGTTCATTTCCCCGAACACAACCGGGCCGATCCAGCGAATCATCTATGCGCCAGAAGAAATCGACAGGTTCCATGCAGAACCGTGCACCGCAGCGACCGGTTTACCAGCAGGTCGTTCGGCCCACGAGCACGATCGTGCTCACTTCGAGAGCTTGTTCGCGCGTAACCCAGATCCCTGGCGTTACACCAATGCGTATGAACAACAAAAATATCACGAAACTTTGTCGCTGCTAACCAGCGACAAAATCCACGATGCTCTTGAGATAGCGTGCGCTGAAGGCCACTTCACCCTTCAATTGGCGGAATGCGTCGAGAATCTCTTAGGCGTGGATATCTCCGAGATCGCGCTCGGCCGGGCTGCCGAACGCTGCCGCGGCCTTGCGCACGTTCGATTTGAGCAATTCGACCTGCTTAAGGATACAATCCGCGGTGAGTACGACTTGGTCACCTGCAGCGAAGTCCTCTATTACATGGGAACTCGGGAGGTGCTGGAGAACGTCGCGCACACGCTTGAGGGCGCTTTGAAGCGCCGCGGCCGCCTGATTGTGGCGCACGCGAACCTGCTGGTGGACGAGCCCGACCGCGCCGGATTCATCTGGGATCTGCCTTTTGGCGCAAAGACCATCGGTGAAGTTCTCGCTTCGGCTGGCAACCTTCGTCTGGTTCATGAACTTAAAACGCCGCTTTACCGGATCCAGGCATTCGAACGCCAAAGGAGAGTGGGATGGTCGCCGTGCCGGCAACGCCCGCCTAAGCTGCAACATCTGGACCAGCAGCCGGCGCCCGTGCCGCCGGAGATCTCCCGGCAAGTTCGATGGCATGGCGGCTCTCCCGTTCGATGCGAGTCGATCTCCGGCACGCTTTTGTTGCCGATCCTGATGTATCACCGCATTGCTCCCAGCGGCGCGGCAGAGATGACGCGCTGGCGGGTCACACCCGAAAAGTTCGAGGCGCAATTGCGCTACTTGCACGACAGCGGATTCTACACCCCGCGATTGCATGATTGGCGCGTCGCGGCGCACGATCGCAAAGCTCTCCCAGGGCGCGCTGTAATCTTCACCTTCGACGACGCATATCTCGATTTCTTTACGCACGCCTTGCCACTTCTCCAACAATACCACTTCCGCGCGATTGTCTTCCCTGTCGCTGAGCGTATCGGGAAAACGAACACGTGGGACAAAGCTTACTGCGAGGAAATCGAATTGATGGATTGGTCGCACTTGCGAACATTGCTTGCGGCAGGGTTTGAAATTGGTTCGCACTCAGCGAGCCATCCGGCGATGACAGCTCTTTCACCAGAGCGAGTCGTAAAGGAGGCAGCGGGCTCCCGCGCGCTTCTAGCTCGCGAACTTCAGTGCCGCATCGATGCGTTCGCTTATCCGTATGGTGATGTGGACCAAATCGTCAAACACTTAGTCGGTGCCAGCGGTTACTCGTTTGGCTTCACTTGCAAAGCTGCGATGGCGAAGCATTCGGACGACCTACTGACATTGCCGCGTTTCGAGG
>JACDCM010000378.1 GCA_013817545.1 Gemmatimonadaceae bacterium
CGCGACGTGCGAGCGCGACCGCGCAGCGTTCCGGCGCCCGCGCCCGACGGGCATGTGAGGGCGTCCGGGGAGTCACTCCTCAAAGTCTCCCTGCCTCAAAAGTCTCCCTGCTGTATCGCAGTTGATTGAACTCCGCTGCGACCCGCAAGCTCTGGGGCAACCCGAACCCCTACGCGGCCGAGGGATTCCCGGCCGAGCAGCCGGTCCTGCTGACGCTGATCTGGGTCGCGGTAATGCTGGCCGTGTTCGTTCCGCTCGCAGTGCGGAAGTACCGCTCCATCAGCCGGTAGCGGGCCCGCTACCGCTGCGGTCTTAGGAACTTCTTAGGCCCGCGACCGAAACGAGCACGCATCCGGCGCGTCAATAGGGCATGAGGTACGTCGTTCTCGCGCTCGCGCTGGCGCTGCTGTCGGTGACACCGCTCACGGCTGCGGCCGCTGACTGTGCCCGCACGACCAGCGGCCTGGTGCCCCTCCCCGAGCTCGGGACCGGGACGTACAAGGGCACGCAGGGAGGCCTGTACCCCGGCGGGGCGAACACCCCGCCCCCGGCGTACGCGGCGGAGGGCCGTCGCGCGGCGTCGGAGATCGTGCCGCGCGCACCATCGGGGCGGGCAGACGCCGCTGGCAAGGTCGTGCTGCTCTCCATCGGGATGTCGAACACCACGCAGGAGTTCGCCGCGTTCGTCCGTGTCGCGCAAGCGGACGCCGTCCGCGATGCGAATGTCGTCGTGGTCGACGGTGCGCAGGGCGGTCAGGATGCGCGTGACTGGTCGGATCCGAAGCACGCCACGTGGGGCCAGGTGGACAACCGGCTGAAGAAGGCCGGCGTCACCGCCGCGCAGGTCCAGGCGGTCTGGCTGAAGCAGGCGATCGCGCGGCCCGGCGGAGACTTCCCGACGAGCAGCGCCCAGCTCGAGACGGCGCTGGCCAAGATCATCGAGAACGCGAAGGCGCGTTACCCGAATCTCGCGCAGGTCTTCGTCTCGCCGCGCACCTACGCCGGCTACGCGATCACGGACCTCAACCCTGAGCCGTACGCCTACGAGACGGGCTTCGCCGTGAAGCGCCTCGTCGAGCGGAGAGTGCGCGAGCCCAGCGCGCGACCGTGGATCGGCTGGGGTCCGTATCTCTGGGCGGACGGCACGAAAGCGCGTGCGGACGGCCTCACTTGGGCCTGCAGCGACGTGCAGAACGACGGCGTCCACCCGGGTCCGACGGGGGAGGCAAAGGTCGCGCAGCAGCTGCAGGCGTTCTTCAACGGCTCGGAGTTCACGACCTGGTATCGCGGCGAGCCGAGCGGCGCTGGCTCCGAGCCGGCACGCGCGACAACTCCACCGGTGGCCGATGCCGTAGCGGCGGCGACTCAGGCGGCGGTGGTGGCGGCGAACGAGCCGATGCGGTGGATGTGGTTCGGCGCGGGTGTCGTCATGTTGCTGATCGCGCTTGCCACGATGCTCACGCTACGGCGGCGACGGCATTCCTCATGAGGTGTGCGTAGCCGTACGGAGCGCCCTCCTCAGCCAACCCGAGCAGTCCGTCGTCGAACAGCTCGCGGACGCCGGCATGGACCTCGCGGTGGCAGTTGGCACAGAGCATCACGCACTTGGCGAGCTCGGCCGAGATCTTCTTCCACGGTCGCGGGATGCCGTCCGAGGAGATCGCGAAGTCCTTCGCCCCGGCATCGAGATGATGGAATTCGAAAGCCGCCACGGGGAATGCGCGCTCGCAGCCCTGGCATCGACCGCCAAGTAGATCGACCGCGCGCTGCTTCGTCCGCCGCCGAAACTGGACGACCGCTGCCCCATCACTCCTAGCTGCCGCTGCATGGCGGGCGCGGTGGCAATTCGCGCAGACGAGATCGCACTTGGCTGTCTCTGACCACACGCGCTCGCGCGAGGCACTTGTGGTGCCTATGGCGAAATCCTTGGAGAAGGCGTCGCGATGATGGAACTCAAGCGCCGCAGCCGAATCTGAATAGCCGCAATCCGTGCAGCGGCCACCACGGGCTGCGACGAGCTCCGCCTTCAGTTCCCGGCGGCGCTTCTTCTGACTCCGGTAGAGAGTTTCGCGCCGTTGCCGCTTTCGATAGGACGAGAGCTCATCTGGAGAGAGCTCTCCAGGAGGTCGCTTCGAGGTGTTATGTATGCCGAATGGAGAGCACTCGAAGCAAAATCGGCGACGGTAGAGCATCCGAACCTTGCCGGCGACCTCAGCCCCCGCCGTAAATTCGCGTCCACAGTTCGCGCACAGCTTCATCCGCGCTGCGCGCCTCACGGGCTTCCGTGGGCCGCGGAGCGGCCGATGCGGACGGCAGTCCAGGCATCGCTTCCGATTTCGCAGATCGAGACGGCAACCACCAACCACGACTGAGGCGGGTACGGTCCCGCCGCAATCACGACACTTCTGCATGTTAGAACATTAGTTCTATCGGCGCGAGGGCGTCAAGCACGATTTCGGAAGACGCCTGTGAAGGGAACCGCCCTCCGGCGGTCCCAGCAGTTGCTCCCTGGCGAGGATTCGAACCTCGGACCTGGCGGTTACGTGAATCCCGAGGTTTCCCTCGGGCACGGACTATCTCTTCGCCATAGCCCTGGAGGCCTTAGGCGCCGGGCACATAGTCTCTGAACCTTCCCGGAGCGTTCTCCGGGCTTGGCTGCGGATCGCCATGGCGACGACACGCCGAAGGGTTCCCGCAATTCGCCCAGTAACACCCCTGAATTTCTTCAAGGGGCTGCCTCTTAACCGTGAAGCCGCTCGCTCTACCACTGAGCTACCAGGGAGTGGTGCTTGCGTAGTGTACGCCGAGATGGCTGCGCGAACCCACCGACCGGCCACCTGCAGAGCTACGTCCGACGACCATCACCGAGGAAGCGAGCATGAAGTGGACGAAACCGGATTCTCTGCACGACCGTCGTGCTGCGCCGGAGAGCACGCGGCCCTCTCATCTCCTCGCTCCCCGGCTTCGGCGTCGACGCCACGTGGGAAGAGATCGTTCGGCTCGACGCGACCACAGGAACGAAGCTGTGCTCGTGGTCACCCAGACCCCGTGTCGGAGCGCAGTCGACGAGCGCGCCGCCAGGCGGCCGCGCTTCCGGCGGGTGCGACCCTGCCGACGGCTCGGGAGTTGACCAGTCGGTACCACTTATGGTACCAATCGGTACAAACTGAACAAGGGATGCTGCCGATCCCATGCCAAGCTCGTCAACCGCCAAGCTCACGCGGGACTTCCACCTCGATCCCACGCGCGACATCCGCAACGTCCACGGAGCACCGGGATGGTTCGAGCTGTCCACGGACGACCCCGAGACCGCCGTCCGGTTCGTCGAGCAGGCCTACGGGTGGGAGGTGGAGAAGACCAAGGTCGGGAACGGCGATTACTGGGTCGCGCGTGTGTGTGGGCACGAGGTCGGTGGGATCCGTGCCCCGTTGCCCGGCGCGACGGGCGAACCCACGTGGATCACGTACGTGACCGCGGAGAGCATTGACGCCGTCGCGGATAAGGCGCGCAGCGTCGGCGGCACCGTCGTCGTCCCGCCGACCGACGTGCCGGGGGCGGGCCGGTTCACCGCGGTGGATCACCCGGCGGCTGGACGCACGTTCGCCTTCGAGTACCCGCACCCGTTCGAGTGAGCGGGACCGTGGCCACGGCCGTGGCAGCGCGCGTGGGCAAGGGAGCACTAACGCGCGACCGGATCTTGCGGTCCGCGGCGGATCTCTTCCACGCGCAGGGGGTCAACGCGACGACCCTTGGCGAGGTCCTGCGCGCGTCCGACGCGGGCAAGGGCCAGTTCTACCAGCACTTCGAGGACCGTGATGCGCTCGTGCAAGCGGTGCTCGGCCGACACCGTGTGTATCTCCGTGAGCATGCGCCCCCATTGCGATCGTGGACCGATCTGCGAGCCTGGATGGACGTGCACGTGGACGCGATGCGCTCGTTCGGCTTCCGGCGCGGATGTCCGGTCGGCACGGCCGCGTACGCGCTGCAGCCTGACCAGGACGCTGCGCGCGCAGAGCTTCGCGCGATCTTCGCCGAGATGCGCGACCGCCTGCGCGAGTTCCTGTCCGCCGAACGCGAGGCTGCTCGGCTGCGACCCGACGCGGACGCCTCCCGGCTCGCGACCTTCTGCGTCGCGGCCGTCCAGGGCGGACTCCTGCTCGCCCTGGT
>JACDCM010000379.1 GCA_013817545.1 Gemmatimonadaceae bacterium
GTGACTGACAGCTGGGCGAGCGTTGGCGGCGGTGCGTTTCCGTCTGCCGCGATCCCATCCGCGGCGCTTGTAATCTCCGGGGATGCGGCTGCCCGCGAGTCCAGGCTGCGCGACGGTGACCCACCTGTAATTGGACGAATCGAGAGCGGAAGACTCTTGCTGGATCTTCGCTCAGTTCCGGAGGCCGATGATCAGGCTCTCGCCGACGCGATTATCGCCGCGCTCCGATGACGGTTGGACGAGCGGCCGTCTTCCTCGACCGCGATGGGACAATCATTCGCGACACGCATTACCTCTCCAGGCCGGAACATGTCGAGCTGCTCCCAGGCGCGGCGCAGTCCATTCAGCGCCTGAATGAAGCGGCATTGCCAGTAATACTTGTGACCAACCAGTCCGGAATAGGTCGCGGATACTTCACCACCGACGACTTCCTTCTGGTGCAGAGCCGCGTCGAGGAGCTGGTGGAGGAGACAGGAGCACGCATCGACGGCGTGTACATGTGCCCCCACCGTCCCGATGCCGCGGGAAACCGGGCATGCGAATGCCGGAAGCCCGGCACAGCGCTTTTTTTGCGCGCGATAGCTGACCACGGAATCGACCCGGCACTTTCGTGGTTTATTGGCGACCGCTGGCGCGACGTGCACCCATCCATTCTGCTCGGCGGCAAGGGCATCCTGGTCCCGACTCCCGAGACCCCCGGAGCCGAGATTATTCTCGCGCAAGCCGAAGCGACAGTAGCCAACTCATTGGAACACGCTGTAAGCAAAATCATAACCAGCCCTCCAAAAATCCCCGAACACCGATAACCGAGCAGTACCACCGAGCACCGAACACCGCGCAGTACCAACCGAACACCGAACACCGGGCGCCGAACACCGCACTCGTTGCACAAGAACTCACCGACGACGTCCCACCAAGAGCCCTTTCCGCGCACCCAGCCCCCGCATAACATCTCGCCCCATGACGTCCCGCATAGCCGTCCTCGCCTCGGGGCGCGGATCGAACCTCGAGGCCCTGCTTGATTACCTGGCTCCACGTGCGTCCAACGCGATGGTAACTCTCGTAGCGTCCGACAGGCCTGATTCCGGCGCCCTCGCCCTCGCACAAGCCCGCGACATCGAGACATCCTCCCTGGAAATGGGAGCGCGGTATGAGGCGTCGCTCTCGGATCTACTCGAGAACCATGCTGTCGATCTCATCGTCCTTGCCGGATATCTGAAACTCGTTCCCTCGTCGGTAATCCACTCTTTCCGCGGACGGATGCTCAACGTGCATCCCGCGCTGCTGCCAGCATTCGGTGGAGAAGGGATGTACGGCGCGCGCATTCATCGCGCGGTGCTCGCCTCCGGAGCACGCGTGAGCGGCGCGACAGTTCATTTTGTTGACGAGATCTATGATCACGGGGCGATCATCGCGCAGTGGCCAGTTCCGGTTTATGGCGATGATACTGAGACAACACTGGCGACGCGCGTTTTGCGCGCAGAACACGCGCTGCTGCCTCGAGTAGTCGATCGCGTTGCGAGTGGCCGGATCAAATTGGGGGTCGACAACCGGGTGAGCGGCGTGATGGATATTGTCGCACCGCGAGACGCCTTCGCCCCGGTGTCTGGCGAAGATCTGGACGTCGCGATCGAAGCAGCACTCGCGCTGGCTGACTCCTAGCGCCAGCTTTGCGCGCATGCCTCGTGCACTTCTTTCCGTCTCCGACAAGCGCGGCGTGGCCGAGTTCGCGAAGGGACTTTCCACGCTCGGCTGGGAGCTTGTGTCAACAGGTGGAACAAGCAAGGCGCTTCGCGAAGCGGGGCTCTCGCCCATCGACGTAAGCCAGGTAACCGGCTACCCCGAGCTGATGGACGGCCGAGTCAAGACGCTACATCCGGCGGTGCATGGCGGGCTTCTCGCACGTCGCGGACTACCCGAACACATGGGCGCGCTCGGCGATCATCGCATTGTGCCAATAGATCTCATCGCGGTGAACTTGTATCCGTTTCTCGAGACTTCCGCACGCAAGGGCGCTTCGCCCGAGGACGTTATCGAGCAGATCGACATTGGTGGCCCTTCGATGCTTCGCTCGGCGGCCAAGAATTTCGAGTCCGTAACCGTAGTTGTGGATGTAGAAGATTATCAGCGAGTCCTGGCGGGAATAGAAGCGGGCGACGATGACATGGACCTGCGCCGCCTTCTCGCGGCCAAGGCGTTTGCCCACACAGCCGCGTACGACGCGGCGATCGCGGCATGGTTCTCCCGGCAGCGCGGTGAGCAGTTTCCAGAGCACGCCATACTGTCGTTCGAATTGGGTCAGGCGCTCCGATACGGCGAGAATCCGGACCAGAAGGCTGCCTTCTACGTAGAGCGGCGGGGAGCCGGCCTGGCTGGACTGGTTCAGCGAGGCGGGAAGGAGTTGTCCTTCAACAATCTGCTGGACCTGGAAGGCGCATTGATCGCTACCGACGTGTTCGGTGACGAGCCTTGCTGCGCGATTGTGAAGCACACGACGCCATGCGGACTCGCGACGGGTACCAGCGCAATGGACGCATACCGGAAGGCGCTCGCGTGTGATCCCGTGTCTGCATTCGGATCCGTAATTTCCTTTACGGTCCCGGTGGATGGAGCCGCGGCTGACGCAGTCGCAAGCCTCTTCGTCGAATGCGTCGTGGCGCCGGAGTTTTCCGAGGAGGCTGTCGAGATCCTTGGTCGGAAAAAGAATCTTCGCGTTCTGGAGGGAACTGCGCGATGGAATGCAAACGCTCTCGACTTCAAGCGTGTTCGCGGCGGCATGCTGATGCAGGAACGTCCGGCCGCTGCATCTGGGGAGGGCTGGGAGACGGTAACTCGCAGATCACCTACCCCGGTTGAGCTCGAGGACCTTCGCTTCGCCTGGCGCGCTGTAGGAAGCGTCAAGTCGAACGCGATCGTGCTCGCGCGGGCGCAGGCAACCATAGGAATTGGCGCGGGCCAGATGTCCAGAGTCGATGCGGCTTTTGTTGCCGTTCACAAAGCCCGCACAGTGGGACACGCGACTGAGGGCGCCGTCCTTGGCTCGGACGCATTCTTTCCATTTCGCGACGGCGTCGATCAAGCCGCGGAAGCCGGCATCACTGCGATTGTTCAACCTGGTGGTTCGGTGCGTGACGCAGACGTCATCTCAGCCGCGGATGAACACAACATCGCGATGGTTTTCACGGGCAAGCGTCAGTTCAGGCACTAACTGACCGGTTTCCGGTGCTCGGTGTGCGGTGCCCGGTTGGTAGCGCGCGGTAGTACGTTTCCCCGTCGCAAGGTTTCCCACCAGATCCTGGCACCCGGCAAAGCAACACACTTCGATGCGCAAAGCTCCAGTCACGGCTAACACCGAACTCGATTACAGACCCTCGTATCTCGCGGCAGCTGTCGCGGGTGCGATGGTGCTGCTGTTGTATCTGGTAACGCTTGCTCCAACCACGGCAATGTGGGACACGAGCGAGTACATCGCTTCTGCATTCGTGCTTGGCAATCCTCATCCGCCTGGTAATCCGCTCTTTGTACTGATCGGCCGCGTCTTCGCGGTGTTGCCGATTCCCGCGACCAGCGTAGCACAGCGCATCAACATTCTTGCCGCAGTTACGAGCGCTATTTCTGCCGGCATGTGGTTTCTCGTGACTGAACGCGTGCTCGTCGGATGGTTAACTGAGCGGTGGCAACGCATTGTTGGTGGCGTGTTGGCGGCCGTGATCGGAGCCACAGCCTTCACGGTTTGGAATCAGTCTGTCGTGAACGAAAAGGTGTACACCGTCTCGCTCCTCGGGCTCGCGGTGATCTCCTGGCTCACGGTGCGATGGTCCGATGATCCTGAGGGGCCGTTCGCTGATCGAACTCTCGTCTTGATCGCGTACCTGCTTGGCCTTGGTTACGCAAATCATATGATGGGCTTTCTTGCGGGTCCGGCGGTGGTGGTAGCTGTGCTGGTTCGACGGCCCGACACGCTTCTGCGCTGGAAGCTTCTGCTACTACTCGCGGGTGCCGTCGTGCTCGGGATGACCGTCTTCGCATTCCAGCCGATCCGGGCTGCGCACTTCCCCGAGATCAACGAGGGGGAGCCGACAACCTGGGAAAGCTTCTGGTACAACTTCAACCGTGGTCAGTACGGCAAGCCATCAATCTTCGAACGGCAGGCACCACTGGCT
>JACDCM010000380.1 GCA_013817545.1 Gemmatimonadaceae bacterium
CGGTGCCTCGTGTTGCTTCCCTGGTGGTCATCGCGATCCGCTCCACTGCCGCCTCCTCGAGAGGCAGCCATGTTAGAGGACAGATCTACTGAACGCACCAAAGGACATAATCACTGACTTTCCACACGGCTGTGGGCTTCGACATTCGGAGGGGAACGGCGACTCCAACGCCTTCTTCTGGCGACCGCCTGTGAGCAGGAAGGTCTTCCATCAGCGGCAGGCAAGCCGCACCTCCGGCTCGTAAAAGAATCCCTCTTCCTTGGAAGAGACTGGAAAAGTGGTTGACAACTGAACACGTCCGGCCTAGATGTGTGCGTCGGGTCGTCAGACAAGCGAGGATCAACATGGGCTTGAGATCGAGTTCCCAGACCAGAAGAAATGCCTTCCTTGCCAAGCGTTGCCTCTTGGCCCGTGCGCTCATTGGGGTCGTCCTGTCGGGTGCGTGCAGCGCGGCCGACGACGTAATCCGCGAGGGGGCGCGCAAGGCCGACGACGTAATCCGCGAGGCGGCGCGCAAGGCCGACGATCTGGCGCGGGGAACCCGTCTTGGTGACGAGATCGCTCGTACTCTTGCGTCTCTCGACGAACCGGCAGCGATAAGAGTCGCAAGTCGGGTCGACAACGTCACCGATCAGTTTCGGGTTCCAACTGAAGTGCGTGAAGCCTTCCGCGCCCTGATCTGGGACGTCGGCTGCGACATCGCAACGGGGAGCGTCGAGCCGACTACTGAGGGCGTGGCAAATTGGCTCGCGTACCGTGCTGCCAGCTTCGGGCTCGAGTTCACGGACGGGGGTAATCAGGTCGTGGCGGACGCGCTGCTCAGTGCCTTCGGCTTGGGTCTGGAACGCAGCGATGCCGTCGAAGCGTGCTCTCGACTCCCTTCCTCCGGACTCTGACCGTGCTTACTCAGCGTTCGCTCTCCGTTGTTGGGATGCTTTGTCGGTTCGCTCGACCGGGACGATGGATACAATGGGACTCTTGAACGACGTTCTGGGTGTTCTGGCTGGACCCAACTATGTAGGGGTCCCCCTTGAGCCCGGTGAGTCGGTGGTCACGGAGAAGGTCGCCGGCTTGCTCGTGGGTGGAAAGTCCATTGTGGGCGGCAAACTTGTGCTGACGAATTGGCGATTGCTCTTCCAGCCGTGGGACACCCGTGCAATTGGCACGCTTCTCGCCCATGGCCTCACCAAGGCCGGTGCTCCAGGCACGGTAGGAACAGTAATAGGGAAAGTCGCTGACATGGCTTCGACACCGAGTAAAGTCCAATTGCAGTCGCTGTCGGCGGCTTGGGCCAGCCGAGACGAGTTGGTTCTGAGTCCCCCAGCACCAGCCGTGCAACTAACGGATGGCTCAGTCCACGAGTTCGGCATTCTCGGTCGAAGCTGTCGCCGAACTTCGTACGGTTAGACAGGCTTCACCGTGATCAGATGCTGACCGCGATTCAAACGGCTCTCGGCCTTTAGGGTATCCTGCCCTGGCGCGACAGGACGGAAACCCCGACCGAACATTCCTTCCGTCAAAGGACGAGCCTGCGGGCAGCTTCGTCGAAACCTCGCACGCTGAGGTACGCGCATGCGAGCGCCACGATCGTGCACGCGCCACTCGCGATGTGAAACGGGTAGGTCAAGAACACCGGAATGAGGGCGGTTAGACCTGCAACCGCGATGCACTGGCTGAGACGGCTCCCCTTGACGAAACCGAGAGACGACGCGAGGAAGGCGAACCAGGCGGCGTCGATCACGATCAAACGGCCGATAAGACCTCCGAGATCATCCGACCCTGCGACCATCAACACCCAGGCGATCCACGCAAGCGCCGCGCCTATCAGGCCGAAGCACGAGGCCCAGACCGATCCGCGACGCAGCTCTCCGTCCTTTCCGGTCAGCGGCCCGTATGGTCTCGCCGGGTCCTTGACAACATGGCCGATGGCGGCCAGCAGCAGCAAGACCACGATGCTGCCGGCCAACACCGTCAGCAGTTCAAGCCGAAGTCGCAGCGACCCGAATGAGTAGGTGACGAGCCCGGGTAAGAGCAGCGCACCCGCCGTCAACATCGGGCCCACGAACGGACGGTGAGACGACTGATGCGACACCAGAAAGAGATGCTCCTGGCGGCGGTTCCATATTGACCAGAGCCAGAGCATCGCCGCCAGAGTCGTTCCCATTGCGATGGACCATGAGAACAGAGTCAGGCGCATGCCGGACGTTTGAGTACTCGACTGCGCCCCGTAGAGTGCGGATATGTCGGTAATGCACACCACAGCAGTCCAGAAGAGCGCCGCGAGTCGAACGTGATTCAGGGAACTCACGCGATGCGCGCGAGCGTGGGCCGCAGCGTTCATTGCGACCGGCGGCGGATCAATCAAGCTGCGGAGGCGACCGGTTAGCGGTGCGAGTGTCGCGATGAGACACGTGACGAATTCATCCGGGTTGTTCCAGTACGTCGTGTGATCGCGGAAAGGGTTCCGCCGGTTGGTGACCTGCATAGACGTGACGGCGATACCGTCGTCCCGCCCCTGGTGATCCGAAGAGAAGTCGGGTTCGAGCAGCGGTCCGTTCGGGATCGGATCGGCGGTCGCATAGATATCACGCCATCCATCGCGGTTTGCCAAACCAGCGAGCGCGAGTTGGCTTTGATGGCGCGTCGCCAAGCGTCTCAGCGATATTGGCAACAGGGCAGCTGTCGCCGATGGCATCAGCAGGGCGAACAGACCGATGACAACGTAGAATGTCATCTCGTCGTACCAGGCCGACGGGTATTGTCGGGCCTCCGGGCTGAGTCCGATTGTCGCAACGGCAAAGAGCAGCGCCGCATTCAGGGCGCCCGTCAGGATCAGGTGCGCGGACGCTGCAGTAAAAGCGCGTCGACTGGATTCGACTAGAGCCCGCATGCCCACAAATCGGCCAACCGCCGCCCCAAACGTGATGAGGCGACAGTCTGAGAGCGCCCAGCCCTCGGACCGTTCGGTTCGAAGCGCCTCGTGGGTCACGGCGGAGCCCTGGGAATGCGCGACGACCACAACCGCGTCACATCTGTCGGACAACCATCGCAGATCCTTGCGGACCTGATCGACCATTTTTCGAAAACTCACGTCGCTCTGCAGGAGTGCGTAGGTGTCACCGACGACCTCCGAGAGCAGGCGCTGAACGCGAACCACCGACCATCGGAGCAGCCGCATTTTGCCGACGAGGATCGTTGCCAGCACGGCAATCTGTGCTGCGAACGCTATCGGGAGCACCACGCCGCATAACAGGAGGGTCGTGAGGAATTCCGGGAGCTGCGCGATAGCGAGGCGACGTCGCTGACTGAGGGTGGGTGGGGCCGGCAAGCCGGCGAATCGATGCTGGTGTACGATGGCCCGAAGCCGATCGCCGAAGGCCGCAAGAACGGACCAAGGAAGGATGCTGATTCCCCATCGGGCGACGTCACGGTACTGCGGAACCTCGAAGGATTCGGCCCACCACGACTCGGCGAACAGCCAGTGAGACAAGCATTCTTTCGAGTCAGACGCTTTGAAGTAGAGATGTGCGAACGCAGGCGCGGTTGGATCGCTCGAAGGTGCAGCCGTCCGACAGGCATGTTCGCGGTCGAGGACGATCGTCGACCCAAGCCACTGCGAGAGCCACGTGCAAGTCGATTCTTCACATTGGCGGAGCGTCTGGCCGCGCTGTTGTTGGCCGATGCCGTGGACGAACAGGACACCCACCACCGCGCGGCCAGTTTCGACAGCGTGCTCCAGACGACTATCAGGTTTCACCGCTTCGTCGCCGGATTGAGGATCAGTTGCTCCTCTTTGGATAGTGGGTGGCGCTGAAGGAGAAGCAATAGTATGCGCCTTCCACGCTTCGCTCATCAAGTGCTGAAATTCAAGCTGTCAACGTTCAGTAGAAATGTCCTCTGAGTTAGTTCAGTAGACGTGTCCTCCTGGTTAAGAGAATAATCCCAATAAAGGCGGGGTGTGCAGCTTGTCCGGCTCACGTGTGAGCCGGGGGTTCGGTGTGGTGGTACGGGTGCTCGTTACTTGGTTGCTCCAGCGCGTTCGCATGGCCATTTGCGCGGCACTCAGTGGCTTGCCGCTCCGGGTGAATCCGGCCGGCGCAACTGTGGCGATTCGTGGGGCCGCGGCGACAAGATCGATCACGGTGCGGTGGATCGC
>JACDCM010000074.1 GCA_013817545.1 Gemmatimonadaceae bacterium
CGGTAAAATAGACGGGGCGTCCGCGCGCCTGTTCGCGCACGAGTTTGGCCCGGTCGCGGAGGAGGTCCCGCGGGCTCTTGGCGAGCTGCTCCTCCGTGTCCGCGCCTTCGAAGCCGAGTGGGTCGGTCGGGTAGATGTGCGTGCTGATGAAGTCAACCGGCAGGCGGTTGTTCTCGCCGTAGTCCCGCAGCTCCTCGACCCACGCGGTCATGGATGTCGCCGGCCCGCCGACGCGAAGCGACCCGTCGATGGACTTGATCGCCTGCGCCGTATGCGCGTAGAGCTTGAAGTAGTCCTCTTGTGTGCCGGTCCAGAATGCCGGGAGATTCGGTTCATTCCAGACCTCGAAGAACCACTGGCGCACCGCGGCGATGCCGTAGCGTTCGACCCAATGGCCGACCAGTTTGCGGATGAGCGTGCCCCAGGCGTCGTAATCCCTTGGCGGCGTGATATTCCCCCGATAGTGGAAAACGGTTTCGGGCCCCGAAGCCAGCATCTCCGGCATGAAGCCCAGCTCGACAAATGGGCGCATGCCGATCGACAGCAGGAAGTCGCAGATGCGGTCGGCGTTGAAGAAGGAGTAGAGCGGTTTGTCCTGGTGGGCGATGAGCGTGCCCATGTCATCCGAGAGCAGTCCGTGGAAGCGGACATGCCGGAAGCCAAGCTCGTCGTGGCAGCGGCGGAGCTGCTCCTGCCAATCCGCGCGGAGTGCGAGCGGGGCATGACCGCTTCCTATGGTGTGCTCCCAGGCGTGCTTGAGCGGTGTGCTCGTTGCCGACAGGCTGGAGGTGAAGGTCGCGGTCATGAACGTCGCCTCCACTTGCGAGTGAGGTTCGCCTTCGGGGCGGGTTTCGTCATTCGGAAATCTCCTTTGACTTTGCAGGTCGTTTCACTGATTTCAGAATCGAGGCGCGCGAGGAAAAAATCCGCCCGACGCGGCCGGATTTTTTGAACATAACCCAAAGGGCGCGAATCCCACTCGTGGCCTCAATCGCATAGCGCGCACGGTCGGCATGCGCGCCGCGCAAGGCGTCTGCGCCTCGTTCTTCGTAGAGCGCGAGATTGGCGGCATTGATGATCAAGGCCAGGTGAGTGAAGGCCTGGGGGAAATTCCCCAAAAATTCGTGTGTTTTGGGATCGATCTCTTCGGCAAAAAGGCCGACATCATTGGCGCGACTCAAGAGCCGTTCGTAAAGTTCACGCGCTTCTTCCGGCCAGCCGGTCATGAGCAACGCGTCCACCAGCCAGAAGCTGCAAATAAGAAAGGCGCCTTCTTCGCCCTCCAAACCGTCGGCGCTGCGGTAGCGCAACAGATAATCGCCTTGCTGTAGTTCTCGCTGGACAGCATCGATGGTCGCTTTGAGCGTGCGCGCATCAGCCGGGAAACCGAGCGCAGGTGTCAGGAGCAGGACCGCATCGGTGCCGGGCTGACCGAAAGCCTGCAGGAGGTGACCGTCCTTCGGGCTCACGCCTTTTTCGCGTACCGTGCGCGCGATTTTTTCGCGAACCTCTGCGAGGTCCTTGCGCGACCCAAACATTCGGATGACGCGGTCGATCCCGACCCAGCTCATGATTTTTCCATAAACGTGGTGAAGGGGCGGACCGCGCATTTCCCAAATGCCCTGGTCCGGCTCCTGCCAATGCTCAGCGAGATAACCGGCCATCGAGCGCAAAAACTCCGCGCCTTCGGCATCAAAACTGCCACCCAGCGTGCGATGCAGCAGCGCCCAGTCGAGCACCTCGCCGTAAACGTCGATCTGCTGCTGGGAGAAGGCGCCGTTGCCCGTGTGCACGGGCCGGCTGCCGCGATATCCCGCGAGGTGATCGAGGGTGAGTTCCGTCAGTTCGGTCTCGCCGTCGATCCCATACATGATCTGCACCCGCGGATGCGTTGCTTTGCAGGAATTGTAAAGGAAACGGGCGAACTTCCGGGCCTCGCCGCTATACCCAAGCGCGGCCAGCGCATAGAGGCTGAAGCTCGAATCGCGCAGCCAGCAATAGCGATAATCCCAATTGCGTTCGCCGCCGATTCCTTCGGGCAACGAAGTGGTCGGCGCGGCCACGATCGCGCCGCTCGGTGCGTAAGTCAGAAGCTTGAGGGCGAGCGCGCTCCGCAAAACAATATCGCGGTACGGCCCCTGATACCGGCAGTAAGCCGACCACTCTTCCCAAAAAGCGCGGGTGATCGCGAGCAGTTCTTCCACGACTGCGCCGGTCGCGATTTCACCCAGGGGCGACGTGCTGACAATGAAGTGACGGCGCTCTCCCGCAGCGATTTCAAAATTCGCTTCGGCCAAATCATCGTTCACGGAGAATTCCGTGTCCGCTTTTAAGAATGGTGCTCCCTCCTTGGTCGCAATGCTGAAGGGCGTGGTGACGAGGCGGGCCTTGCGGCGCGCGAAATCGACGGTGGGTTTGTATTGCGCGCGGATCCGGTTTGTGCCGGAGACTCCTTCGACGATTCGCACCAGCCAGAACGGTGCGCGCAGGCTCACATAATCATGAACGCCGGCATGCGGATCGCGGCCGACCGGCATGAAATCGGTTACCCTGGCGGTCCCCGCTTCTGTGGTGAAAGTCGTACAGAGAATGTTCGTCCCGCGGACGTATTGGCGAGTCGCTTCGTACTTGGCGGCCGGTTGAATGCAGAAAAATCCGCCTTTTGTCGCGTCCAGGATTCGGCAGAAAACCGGATCGGCATCGAACCGCTTTAGGCTGCACCAATCCACGCTGCCATCGCGTGAGACGAGGGCCGAGCCGTGACAATCGCCAATCAGCGCGTAATCACGGATCGGGGCGTAACCGTTGTTGCTCGTCGACTTCACAGATTAACCTCCGGTCGCGAAGCCTGGGTAAAGCGTCATCCCGCCATCGACAAACAACGTCGTGCCGTTGACGTAATCGGATTTGTCCGAAGCCAGCCAGACCGCCGCGTCTCCGATGTCCCGCGGCACACCGGCGCGCCCATAAGGAATCAGCTTCAGGAGCTGCGCTTCCGCTTCCGGCGTCTCCCAGGCAGCGCGATTGATTGGCGTCTTGATCGCTCCCGGTGCTATGCTGTTGATGCGAATTTTTTGCGGCGCCAGCTCCTGCGCGATGCTTTGCATCATCATGTTGATGCCGCCTTTGCTCGCGGCGTAGTTCGCGTGTCCGGCCCACGGGATGATCTGATGCACTGAGCTGACGCAGATGATCTTGCCGATCGCACAAGAAATCTCGGGCCGCACGCCGCGCCGCAAGAATTCACGCGCCGCTTCCCGCGAACAAAGAAACTGTCCGGTGAGATTGATATCGATGACGAGGTTCCATTCCTCGAGAGTCATCTCGAGCAATGCCGCATCGCGTTGCAGGCCGGCATTGTTGACCATGATGTCGATCGTGCCGAACTCCTCCAGCAACTGCGCGAACATGGCCTTGACCTGATCTTCCTTGCTCACATCGGCCTCGAGCGCGACGGCTTTCCCGCCCGCGCGCTTGATTTCATCGACGATCTTTTCGGCTGCTTCGGGATGGCTGACGTAGTTTACGCCGACGGCCGCGCCAGCCTCGGCCATGCAGCGCACGATCCCTTCGCCGATGCCGGAGTTCCCGCCGGTGACGAGGGCGACTTGATTCTGCAGTGGAAATTTAGGATCACGCATAAGTTAGCAGGGTGCTGAAAAATCGTGGCGTTCGAGCGAAATAGTCGGACAGCGTACGCAATTAGAGGTTACTTTTGCAGTTCTGCCGCGAGCGAATCGTCAATCCACGGAATGGTCGTCATCCGAGGCGTCTGATCAGGTGATCAGCAACGCGGAGCGCGTTCGCCGCGCCATCGCGGCGAGCAGGCCCGGCAGCTCCGCTCCAAGCACGATTGCCCGCCGGGGCCGCCACACGCCGAGGCGCCGCTGAATCTCGTACGCCTGACGGTTGGCCTTGGCCGCCACGGAAAGCGGCTCGAGCAGCACGCCGACCTCGCGCACTGATTCCAGCCGCTTGCTCGCAAAGTCGACATCGTCCACCACCCGCTCCCTCAGGAATCCGTGGCGCAGGGACCTGCCACGGTCGCAACAGGTGTCGTCGGTGGTCATGTCCAGCAATCCCATCCGGTCGTTGACGGAGGTTCCGAGCCGGCGCACCATGAACACGACCAGGTCACCGGGACGCACGGCCACCGCCTTCATTGCGAGGCTCCCCGGGCATCGCGCGCGCGGTCCTCGATGACCGCAAGCAGCGACTCGTACGACTTCGAGAACGACGCCACGCCCTCCGCTTCGAGCTGCGCGAGGACGGCATCCAGGTCGATCCCAACTGCTTTCAGGCCGGCGAGTGTCGCACGCGCGCCATCGAGATTCTCGCCAATCCGCTGCCTCGGCGCGCCGTGATCGCGATAGGCCGCGATCGTGGCCGGCGGCATCGTGTCCACCGTCTCGCGGCCCACCAGCGCCTCGACGTAGTACAGGTCCGGATATGCGGGGTTCTTTGACGACGTGCTGGCCCACAACGGGCGCTGGACCCGGGCGCCGGCGTCCCGCAGCGACGAGAAGTCGGCCGAGCGGAACATGCCTTCGAACGCCTCGTAGGCTAGCTGCGCATTGGCGATGGCCGCCTTGCCCTTGAGCGCGCGCAACGCGGCGGTGTCGGCGGTGCCCGCAGCGATCTGCGCGTCGAGCAGGCGATCCACGGCAGAGTCGACGCGACTGACGAAGAAGCTTGCCACGGAGAAGATCGTGTGCACGGGCGCCTTGGCGCGCACACGCTGGCGAAGCCCGGCCAGATACGCCTGCACGACAGCGTGGTACCGCAGCAGCGAGAAGATGAGCGTGACGTTGACGTTCATGCCGTCCGCGATGGCGAGCTCGATCGCCTTCAGGCCCGCGAGCGTGGCCGGGATCTTCACCATCAGGTTCGGCCGATCGACGACCGCCCAGAGGCGACGGGCCTCGGCGATGGTCGCGTCGGCGTCATGCGCAAGCGTCGGCAACACCTCGATGCTCACATAGCCGTCATCGCCGGATGTCCGGTCGAATACCGGCCGAAACAGGTCGGCTGCGTGGCGAATGTCCTCGATCGCCAGCGCGTCGAAGATCCGTGCCGAAGTCTCGCCGTGGGCCGCCAGCGCACGAATGGCGTCATCATAGATGTCAGTGTTGGCAATCGCCTGCTCAAAGATCGTCGGGTTCGACGTCAGGCCGGTGATGTCGCCATCGGCGATCATCTTCGCCAGCGCGCCCGACGTGATGAGATCACGCCGGATGTTGTCATGCCAGGGTGATTGCCCGAGTTCCTGCAGGGCCACGAGAGGATTCGTCATCGGTTGTCCAGGGTGTAGTGCGCATCAGCAGGGTCGCCCGGCGTCCGCCGTGCCCGTCCATTCGCAGCGAGATGTTCCAGTATCTTGTGCACTGCTTCGACATCGTCCGCGACGCCAGCGATTGCCGCTGCCTCGGCGGCGGTGTGCGCAGCACGGGGCTCCGCGCGGAGCGCGGCCAGCACCGCATGCTGTAACGCCACCACGCTCGTCGCGGCCTTCTTGCCGGCCTCGACACCCGGCTGGTGGTACGCGTTCACGTTGACAAGGGTCGCGTAGAAGCCCACGGCGCGTTCGTACAGTGCTATCAGTGCACCGACGCTCCGGGCGCTGACGTCGGGCACGGTGATGGTGATGGACTCCCGGGCGTTCTGGTGCAGCGCCTCGCGGGTGCCGAGCAAGAAGCCGAGCAGGTAATCGCCCGGAGTGACGTCGTGGTCAACCTCGAGGGGCGGCCCGTCCTGGTCCTTCAGCACCTGAATGAACGTCACGAAGAAGTTGTGCACGCCGTCGCGCAGCTGCTGCACGTAGGCGTGCTGGTCGGTGGAACCCTTGTTGCCGTAGACCGCGATGCCCTGGTGCACCACCTTGCCGTCGAGGTCACGTTCCTTGCCGAGCGACTCCATGACCAGCTGCTGGAGGTAGCGCGAGAAGAGGAGCAGGCGGTCCTTGTACGGGAGCACCACCATGTCCTTGGCGCCCTTGCCGCCGCCGGCGTGGTACCACATCAGTGCAAGCAGCGCCGCCGGGTTGGCGGCGACAAAACGAGTGCGCGTTGCCGCGTCCATCGCGCGCGCGCCGTCCAGCATGGCGTCGATGTCGATGCCCTGCAGCGCCGCAGGCAGTAGCCCGACCGCCGACAGCTCGGAAGTGCGCCCGCCGACCCAGTCCCACATCGGAAAACGCGCGAGCCAGCCCCCTTTCGCTGCCATGCGGTCAAGCTCGCTGTCGCTGCCCGTGACCGCCACCGCGTGTCGTGCGAAATCGAGCCCGGCGTCCTCGTAGGCCCGCGCCGCGACCAGCATGCCGTTGCGCGTTTCCTTGGTCCCGCCGGATTTGGACACGACCAGCGTCAAGGTCTGGTCGAACGCGTCGTGCAGGCCGGCGAGCACGCGCTGCATGCCGTCCGGGTCGGTGTTGTCAAAGAAGTGCGCGGTCAACGGATCGCCCGCACCCCCGAGAGCATCGGCAACGAACTGCGGACCCAGCGCCGACCCGCCAATGCCGATCACGAGCAGGTGCCCAAAGCGCCCGCCGCGCTGCGGCGCAATGCTGCCGGCGTGCACCGCGGCGGCGAACTCACGCACCTGCCGCTGCGCCGCAACGATGGCGTCGGTCAGCGCCGCTTCAGGCGCGAGCTCGGGGGCGCGGAGCCAGTAGTGGCCCACCCGGCGCTGCTCATCAGGATTGGCGACCGCGCCCTCCTCGAGCGCCGCCATCGCGTCGAAGGCACGCGCCATCGGCGCGGCCATCCGGTGAAACAACTCATTGTCGAACCGCATGCGCGAGATGTCCAGGGTGAGGCCAAGTGGCTCCACGCGGCACAGGTGCTGCCGGTACCGGTCCCACAGGAACGCCGTGCTCACAGCATCTCCTTGGCGGAAGCGACCACTGCGTCCACCGTAAAGCCGAACTTCGTGAGCAGCTCCTTGAGCGGGGCCGACGCCCCGAAGGTCCGCATGCCGATGGTCCGACCCGTCAACCCGGTATACCGCTCCCACCCAAAAGTCGACGCCTGTTCCACCGAAACTCGTGCGGTGACCGCGGGGGGCAGCACCGCGTCGCGGTACGCCTGGTCCTGCGCCTCGAATAATTCCCAGCACGGCATGCTGACGACGCGAGTCCGGATGCCCTCGGCCCGCAGTCGTTCGTGCGCCGCCACGCAGAGCGCCACTTCGCTCCCCGAGGCCATGAGGATCACCTCCGGTGGCCCGCCCGGCGCCGTGTTGAGCACGTAGGCCCCGCGCGCCACGCCGTCCGCGGACGCGTAGCGCGTCCGGTCGAGCGTGGGCAGCGCCTGTCGCGACAAGATCAGGGCAACCGGTTCGTGGCGGAGCGGGAGGATCACGCGCCACGCGGCCACGACCTCGTTGGCGTCGGCGGGCCGGAAGACATGGAGTCCGGGAATTGACCGGAGTGACGGCAGTTGCTCGACGGGCTGGTGCGTCGGGCCATCCTCGCCCACGCCGATGGAGTCGTGCGTGTAGATGTACAGTACCGGCAGCTCCATCAGCGCCGATAGGCGAAGCGTCGGCCGGGAATAATCGCTGAAGATCAGGAACTGCGACCCGAACGCGCGCAACTTCGAGAGGGAAAGACCGTTCAGGATCGAGCCCATGGCGTGCTCGCGAACGCCGAAGTGGAAGTTGCGCCCGCTGCGATCCTGTGCGGAGAAGTCCCCCGCGCCGTCGAACGTCAGTCGCGTCTTGGTTGACGGCGTCAGATCCGCCGACCCGCCCAGCAGCCATGGCACGTTGCGCGCAAGCAGGTTGAGCACGGCGCCGGAGGCGTCGCGCCCGGACACGCCCGTCGCATCCGTCGGGTATACCGGGAGTCCGCGATCCCAGTCGTCGGGAAGCAGGCGGTGCTGCATCCGCTCGAACTGGTCGGCGAGCTCCGGGTACTGCGCCCGGTACTCGCCAAATCTCGCGTCCCAGGTCGCACGCGCGGCGGCACCACGGGCCCCGAACTGCGCGTCGAAGTGGCGCGGCACCTCCTCCGGCACTAGGAAGCGGGCGTCCTCAGGCCATCCGTAGGCGCGCTTGGTGAGACGCACTTCCTCGACCCCGAGGGGTTCGCCGTGCGCCGAGTGCGAGTCCTGCTTGTTCGGGGAGCCAAAGCCGATATGGCTGTCCACGATGATGAGCGTGGGACGGTCGTTCGTCCGCTCGAACGTCGTGAACGCCCGCGACAGCATCTCCATGTCGTTGGCATCGCCAACCCGAGTCACGTTCCAGCCGTACCCGATGAAACGCGTCGCCACGTCCTCGGTGAAGGCCAGCGACGTGCTGCCCTCGATAGTGATCCGGTTGTTGTCGTAGATCCAGCAGAGGTTACCCAGCCCGAGATGGCCGGCGAGCGAGGCCGCCTCACTGGAGACGCCCTCCATCATGCAGCCGTCCCCCGCCAGCGCGTACACGTCGTAGTCGATGAGCGCGAAGTCGGGGCGATTGCACGTCGCCGCCATCCACTTGGCGCCGATCGCCATGCCCACGCTGGTGGCGACTCCTTGGCCCAGCGGCCCCGTGGTGGTTTCCACGCCCGACGTCCAGTGGTATTCCGGATGGCCGGGGCAGCGGCTGTCGAGCTGGCGGAATCGCCGCAGGTCGTCGAGTGTCACGGCCGGCGTGTCAAGCCGCTGGTACTCGGCGTCGACGGCCTTCACCCCGGTGAGATGCAGCAGGCTGTAGAGCAGGGTCGACGCGTGCCCCATCGAGAGCACGAATCGGTCCCGGTTCGGCCAGATCGGGTCGGCGGGATCGAAGCGCAGGTGGCGCTGCCACAGCGTGTACGCCACGGGGGCCATGGCCATCGGCGTTCCCGGGTGACCCGAGTTCGCCTCCTGCACCGCGTCGATGCAGAGAGTGCGCATCGTGGCAATTGAAAGTTGGTCGAGATCGGTCGGCAACGGCACAGCGCACTCCTTCAAGAAATGGTGGACGCCGCGTGGACCGCCGCGTCGGCAAGGACAAGCGCGCCGTCGCGGCGAACGCGACCCGCGGGAGTGAGTACATCGCCGTAGCGCAGGCGCGTCAGCGCCGTCGCCTTCTCCACGCCGGTGACGACCCAGAGAATTCTGCGAGCGCGATTGAGCGCGGCGAGGGTGAGCGTCAGTCTGCGGTGACCGTGGTATGGTGCTGTCGCGGCGACGTCAACCGTGGTCACCTGGAGCACAGGGTCCCCGAGCACGAGTGACGCAGTGTGCCCGTCAGCGCCCAGTCCGAGGTGCACGAGATCGAGCACGGCCGGCGCTCCGCAGACCGAACGAAGCGTCTTGGCATACCGGGACGCCGCGAAGTCGAGATCGAGTTCCTCCACGGGCATTGGGTACAGACCCAGCGGCGGCTCAGGCAGGTGCGAGAGCAACGATGTGCGAAGGTGCGTCAGATTGCGATCCGCGTGCCCCGCAGGCGCCACGCGTTCGTCCACCTGGAACAGATGCACGCACGCCCACGGCACATCGTCCTCGGCCAGCAGGCGCAGCATGCGCCACGGCGTGGCGCCGCCACTGGTGGCCAGCAGGAAGCGCCCACGCGCGGCCACGGCCTCACGCGCCGCCTCGGCGATGATGCCGGCAGCGCGGCGCGCCACCGATTCGGGATCCGCGAGCGTCTCTTCGCGCATCACTCGCCCGAGAGGTGACAGATTTCGTTCCAGTGTTGGATGACGCACCGCTCCCGCTCCACGCCGAGCACGCTCACTGACGCCGTATCGAGCGTCAGCGAACCGCCCGCCCGGGGCGGCAGGTCGAGCCAGCGCGCCGCCAGCGTGCGCAGCAGGTGCCCGTGCGCGAAGAGCGCGACGTCGCCAACCGCTGCCTTCACGCGGGCGATCACGCGATCCGCTCGGCGCCCCACCTCGTCGGGCGTCTCACCGCCCGATGCGCCATCGTTCCATATGGTCCACGCGGGACGTTCCGCCCTGATTTCACGGCTCGTCTTGCCCTCAAAGGCTCCGTAATCCCACTCGAGCAGGTCGTCGTCGCGCTCTGCCACGTCGGCATACCCGGCCAAGCGGCAGGTGTCCGCCGCGCGGCACAACGGGCTCGTCAGCACGAGAGCGAACGCGCGTCCGCCGAGGTGGCGGCCCAATGCCGCCGCCTGGCGTTCGCCGCGCTCCGTGAGCGCGACGTCAGTGCGGCCGGTGTGACGGCCGGCGATGCTCCACGGTGTCTCGCCATGGCGAAGCAGCCAGAGGGTGCGCATAGTGTCAGCCGTGTGACGCGTGATCATGTTCCGCGTCGGTCCATCCGCCGGCAACGAGCGCCTGCCCGGCTGCGGGGCCCCACGAACCGGGCGCATACACCTGCGGAGAACCGCCGCCCGACAACACGGGCTCGACGATCCGCCATGCCTGCTCCACATAGTCCTGCCGCGCGAAGCGAAATGTTTCCCCGCGCATCGCGTCGCCGAGCAGTTCCGCGTAGGGGTCCGTCTCCGCCCCCTCGTGATCGTGGCTGGCGAGCAGTTCGAGGGCATGACCCTGATCGCGCCCCGGCTCGCGCACGGTGGCGCCGAGCCCGATCTGGAACGCCGGGCCGAGCTGAAAGCGCACGTGGTTCGACACGAGCGGCACGCCCGTGATCCGCGGCGGCCGGCGCAGCTTGATGACCACTTCCGTGCGCGACACCGGCAGGTGCTTACCGGTCCGTATGTAGAACGGCACCCCTTCCCATCGCGACGACTCCACCGCGAGTTCGAGCGCCGCGTACGTCTCAGTCTGCGAGTTCGCCGCTACACCGGGCTCCCTTAGATAGCCATCAAATTGGCCGCGGACGACCTTGGAATGCTGCAGCGACGGGATGGCCTTGAGCACCTTCACCTTCTCGTCGCGCAGCGTCTCGGTGTCGGCGCTGTTCGGCGGAGGCTCCATGGCGATATTCGAAAGCACCTGCAGCAGATGGTTCTGGACGACGTCGCGAATGGTGCCCGTCTGGTCGTAGAACGCGCCGCGCCCCTTGATGCCGAACGGCTCGGCCATCGTGATCTGGACATTCTCGACGTACTGCCGGTTCCAGATCGGCTCGAGGAATGTGTTGGCGAACCGGAAGAAGACCAGGTTCTGTACCGCCTCCTTGCCGAGGTAGTGATCAATGCGGAAGATGGCCTGCTCGTCGAAGCACTGGTGCAGTACCGCGTTCAGGTGCCTGGCCGACGCCACGTCCGTGCCGAAGGGCTTCTCGAGCACCAGGCGTGCATGCTGGTCGCAACCGGTGCGCCCGAGTTGCCCGATGACGGTCTCGAAAAGCGTCTGCGGAATGGCCATGTAGTGCAGCGGTTTCGCCGCGTCGCCGAGCTCGCGCCGTAGCGTGTCGAACGTGTCTGGCGTCGTGTACTCGCCCGACACAAACCGCAGCAACTGCATCAGGCGGGGAAAGGCCACCGTGTCGATGCCGTCGCCATGCTCGATGACGCTGGCGCCGGCGCGCGTCTGCAACTGCTCGAGCGACCAGGCTTCCCGGGCCACGCCGATGACCGGCACGTCGAGCACCCCGGCCTTCACCATGCGGTGCAGTGCCGGAAAGATCTTCTTGTACGCGAGGTCGCCGGTGGCCCCGTAGAAGACCAGCGCCCCGGAGCGGACGTGGCTCATTTCTTCTCCTGGTGGCCGCCGAAGGCGGCGCGCATGGCCGACAACAACTGGCCCGCGTAATCGCCCTCGCCACGCGACGCAAACCGTTGGTAGAGCGCTGTCGTGAGCACGGGTGCCGGCACCGCTTCGTCAATTGCGGCTTGCACCGTCCAACGACCCTCGCCCGAGTCCGAGACGCGGCCGCTGAACCCCGTCAGTGCCGGGTCGCGCTGGAGCGCCTCCGCCGTCAGGTCGAGCAGCCACGACGACACCACGCTGCCGCGACGCCACACTTCGGCGATCTCCGCCACATTGAAGTCGTACTGGTAGTGTTCCGGATTGCGGAGCGGCGTCGTCTCGGCGTCGTGCTCCTGTCGTGCCCGGCCCACGTTCGCGTGGTGCAGGATATTGAGCCCTTCGGCGTATGCCGCCATCAGGCCGTACTCGATGCCGTTGTGCACCATCTTCACGAAGTGCCCGGCGCCCGGCGGCCCACAATGCAAGTACCCGCGGCCCGCCGTGCCCGTACGCTCCGTTCTGCCCGGCGTCGGCGCGACAGAGTCGGCGGACGGCGCCAGCGCGGCAAAGATCGGCTCCACGAGTGCGACGACGTCCGGCTCGCCGCCAATCATCTGGCAGTAGCCGCGCTCCAGGCCGAGCACCCCGCCGCTCGTCCCGACGTCGACGTAATGCAGACCGAGGTCCGCCAACGTCTTCGCGCGACGCAGGTCGTCCACGTAGTACGAGTTGCCGCCATCGATGATGACATCGCCCGGAGCAAGGAGGGGCGTGATGTCGGCAATGGCCGCGTCGACCACGCCGGCCGGCACCATGAGCCAGAGCACGCGCGGGGCCTCGAGTTGCGCCACGAATTCGGCGAGCGACGTCGCGCCCTGCGCCCCCTCCAGCACCAGTGCGTCCACCGCGGCTGCACTGCGGTCGAATACCACCGCCTCGTGTCCCTTCCGGAGCAGCCGGCGCACCATGTTGGCGCCCATTCGCCCCAGGCCGATCATTCCGATTCGCATCTTCAGTTTTTCCGTAGTAGTGTGGATTGCACCAGCGTCAACGGACGGCCTCGGTCAGCGCGAAGCGTGCGGCACCCATCAGCGGCGCGTCGTCCGTCGCGATCATGTGGAGCGGCATGGCGTCCAGCAGCGGGCTCAGCCTGCTCTTGTTGCGAAAGCCGGTGAGCAGGACTTCCCGGGCGCGTTGTCGCCACGCCTCAGAGGTGCCCTCGGGTCCGACGAGCAGCTTGCGCGCAACTCCCCCGCTGAGCCACACACCGCCCGTCGCCATCGTGCGGAGCGCCCAGTTGCCCGCTTCGGCGCCAAGGGCGCCCAGGAACAGCAGCACGGCCCGCTCCGCGAGGGCACTGCGTCCGTCGAGCGCGGCATTCGCGACCGTGGCCGCGGGATCACCCTGCGCCAGCGCTGCGGTGAACCAGGCGGGATCGGCCTCACCCTCGCGTTCGCGGAAGAACTCGTAGATCCGGAACAGCCCGGCGCCCGAGAGCACGCGCTCCGCGCTCACTCGACCGAACCGCCGCCGAAGGAACCGCAGGAGTTCGATCTCGGTGTCGTCGTCCGGTGCAAAGCCGGCGTGCCCGCCCTCACTCGCGAGCGAGCGTACCGGGCCGTCGCCACGCAGCAGCGCTGCCATGCCGAGGCCCGTGCCCGCGGCGATCACCGCGAGGTTTCCCGGCCCCTGAATGCCAGCCTGTACTTCCGCCTGCTCGGTCGCGCCAAGTTCAGGCAGAGCCCACGCCTGCACCTCGAGGTCGTTGAGCATCGAGACGCGCTCGAGA
>JACDCM010000381.1 GCA_013817545.1 Gemmatimonadaceae bacterium
GTCCGCAATCCGCATCCGCAATCCGCAATCACGGATGCAGATGCATCTCCCTCTCATACATCTCCTGACGCTCGAGCTGGATCGTCACGTGGTGAATCCCGAAAAGCTGCATGGCATCGTGGACATGCTCGAGCACGTGTTGGTGACGCTCCGGCTCCCGGACGATGGCATGGGCGCTCATCGCGACAACGTTGGATGTCACAGTCCAAACATGCAGATCGTGCACCGACTCAATGCCCGGGATTGCCTCGATCTGTGCGCGCACGGCGCCCGCCGAAATGTGCGCGGGAGTGGACTCGAGCAGAATATCGACTGACTCGCGCACGAGCCGCCAAGCGCTGCGCATGACTACCACTGTCACGAAAATGGATGCTACCGGATCCGCCGCGTGCCAACCCGTGTAGCGAACCAGAAGCGCGGCGACCAGCGTGCCCACCGATCCGAGGAGGTCGCCGAGTACGTGCAGGTACGCGCCACGCACATTGAGACTCGTTTCGCGCGAGGGGCGCAGAATCACCGCTGCAGCGACGTTGATCAAAAGGCCGCCGGTGGCGACGATGAACATTATTCCGCTCGCTATTGGCTCAGGATCCCGAAGACGTGCAAGAGCCTCCCAGATGATCCATGCCGAGAGTAGCAGCAGCGTTGCGCCGTTGACGAATGCTGCGAGAATTTCGAGCCGCAGGTAGCCGTATGTGCGTTTGGGCGTTTCAGGTTTTCTGCAGAACCACGCGACGAAGAGCGACAGTCCAAGCGCCGCCACGTCAGTAAGCATGTGTCCTGCATCTGCCAGCAACGCCAACGAATTCGACATGATGCCGCCCACAACTTCCGCCACCAGAAAGGTCGCCGTAAGCGCCAGCGCAATGCGCAGACGCCGTACGCCGTCCTGGGTAGTGGGCGACGCGTGGTGATGCGCGTGTCCTGAATGTGAGTGCGCTTGCACGTGCATTACCTCACGGTGACGTGAGACTTGATAGCGTCAGGATCTGGCGAGCAGCGACGCAAGAGGGATAAGTTTCCACTGTGAGTTTGCGGCTCCTGGCCATCGCGCTGCTGGTACTGTTTAACGCGTTTTTCGTCTGCGCGGAATTCGCGCTCGTGCGTGCGCGGCGGGCACGTCTCGAAGCCATGGCACGCAACGGCGATCGACTAGCCGCACGCGCCCTCAAGGCGATCAACTCACTGCCACGACTCCTCTCAGCGAGCCAGGTTGGTATTACGCTTTCGAGCCTTGGACTCGGCTGGCTGCTTTCCACGTGGTTCTTCGCGACGAATTCACTGGCCGTCGGCTCGGTGGCCCGCCTCGTAGGCGCCATTCTGGCGCTAGTGGTGGTGGCATACCTGCATATCCTCTTCGGCGAGCTGGTACCGAAAGTGGTCGCGCTCGGACAGCCGGAGCGGGTAGCGCGAATCCTGGGCCCGCCGCTGTCAGCGTTTGCATGGCTCACACTGCCTTTCACATGGCTCCTGGGAAAGTCGGTGAGGCTGGTTACGCGCCGCGTGCGAGAGGGTACGCCATCTGAGGAAGAGAGCGTCCACTCGTCCGACGAGTTGCGCCTGCTCGTGGAGCGGAGCCAGGAAGGAGGCACCCTGGGCCGCAAGGATGCTGATCTCCTGGAGGGAGTGTTCGAGTTCTCCGAGAAGAATGCTCGAGGGGTCATGACGCCACGTACAGAGATTTTCGCCCTTCCACATGAGGCCACGCTCGACGAAGCACTCGCGGAAATCGAAGAGTCGGGGATGTCACGTTACCCAATCTACGATGGCTCGATTGACAACATTGTGGGTGTGGTGCTGGCAAAGGACCTCCTGCCGCATCTGAGAAGGGGGTCGGACGGCTTCTCGCTCAAAACCGTGATGCGAGACGTGCACTTTATCCCGGGCACGCGCGAGGTGGAAGATGTGCTCGCAGACTTCAAGCGGTTGAAGGAGCATCTGGCGATCGTTCTGGACGAGTACGGCGGTACGGCTGGCCTGGTAACCATGGAAGATCTGCTGGAGGAGATCGTTGGCGAAATCCTCGACGAATACGACGATCCTCTGGAACCTCTTGGAGCACCTCGCGCAGGAGAGTTTCTGGCCCCCGGCGACACCAACATCGCCGAATTGAACGAGCGGTATGGCCTCGCGGTATCCGACACCGACTGCACAACCATCGGCGGGTATGTGTTCGGGTCTTTGGGACGCGCTCCAAAAATCGGGGACAGAGTCACCGCCGGCGGCGCTGTTTTCACGGTGCGCGCGGTGGACGGTCACCGAGCCTCCACACTCGCCGTGAAACTCATGTCGACCGGCGAGAGCGGTGAGAAGCCGGGCGAATGGAAGCCAGCGAGGGAGGAAGGAATGGGGAGTGGGGAGTGGAGAGCGAAGGATGGTGGCTAGGGAGCATCACCCACTTCTCTATCTCGCCGCGGTCTTCTTCAGGTTCCTGGGCAGCAGCTCCGGCAGATTCGCGAGCTGGTACGCCGTAGCCGCCATCACAGTTGCGGCCTGTTTCACGTCGTCCAGAACCGCGTGATCGTAAGTGTCAACCTGAGAGTGATGCGTGTGACCGTAGCCGCGCGTCTCCTGGTCGTAGTTGAACGCCGGTACACCGTAACTCAGAAAAGGAAGGTGGTCGGTGCCGCCTTTGTTGCCGGTCCGCACGGCGAATGGGCCGAGCTGTTCCACTGACGCAAAGAGCGATTTCCACAGGTCAGCGAGCTCGTCGCGTCCCTGAAGCGCCATTCCCTTTATGCGCCCCGTGCCGTTGTCGAGAACTGCCACCGCCTGAAATCTGTCAAGCTCATGCCTGTGCGATTCGGCGTACTTTGTCGAGCCATACAGCCCCTGTTCCTCTCCGCTGAACAGGACAAACCGGATTGTTCTCCTCGGTTTCACACCGGCCGCTTTCAGAATACGCGCTGCCTCGAGCACCGCGATGGAGCCGGTGGCGTTGTCGGTGGTTCCTGTGCCCAGGTCCCAGGAATCCAGGTGTGCGCCAAGCAGCACGACCTCGTCCGGCTTTTCGCTGCCGCGGATCTCGGCGACGGTGTTCCACTGCATCAGCGAATCCCTTCCCATCGTATTCGTGATTGTTGCCTGCAGCCGCACGGGCTCCCGGAGTGCAAGCAGGCGGTGCAGATGCGTGTAGGTCTCCTGCGGTACCACAATCTGGGGAAGCGGAGAAATGGAGGATGGCGAGCCACTCATGGTCATGAGCGCGAGCTCCTTGGAGCCGCTGAGCACGATACCGGCGGCGCCTTCCTCGGCTAACAGTTCGCGCCGGTCAAGCCGGTAGCGCTGTTCGTCTGCGCTGGCAGGTGGCGCGAAGAGAGCTTTCAGCACGGAATCGCGAATTACGGAATCGCGTTGAGTCATCTGCGGACCGTCGGCGTTCCAGATCGGCACCGGTGCGGCGACGAGCACCCATTTTCCCTTCACTTTACCGCCGAAGCGCTGTTTGAACTCCGCGCTGGTCTTTGCATCGACGTACACGAGGTCTCCCACCACGGAGCCCTTCGTTCCGGGGGACCACGCCCAGGATTCGCCGTATAGCTGGCGCTTGTGCGGAGCGACGAGGGTCAGCGTCATTGGCCCGCGCTCCCAGCTTTGGCCGAATTTCCAGGGCTCCAGCCAGGTGCTGTCCATCCCGTATTCGCGGAACTTGCGCGCGGTCCAATCGTTAGCGCGACGCATCGCGGCGCTGCCCGTGAGTCGCGGCCCGATCACGTCGGTCAGATACTGCAAGTCGGCAGGAACGTGGGACCGTTTCATTCCCTCGTCCATTATTGCACGCATTGCTTGCGGATCAGCCGCGGCCGTCAAGGCGAGTTGTGGCGCGCTTCCCGAACTCGCCGGAGGCGCCGCGACCTGCGCGGGCGCAGTCACGAAAGACAGCGCGAGGCAGGTCGATAGCGTGGAGATACGGTTCAGCATTTCAGATATGAGTGGGCGTGAGGCGAGTAGAGATGCGTGTCGCAATACGAGCGCATTCCAGAATAGCGGCAACCATGCTCGACGGATCGGCAATGCCACGCCCCGCTATGTCGAGCGCTGTGCCGTGATCCGGTGAAGTGCGCGGAAAGGGCAGGCCCAAAGTCACGTTCACGGCGCTTCCGAATGACGCCACCTTTATGGCGGTCATTCCGACGTCATGATACGGCG
>JACDCM010000382.1 GCA_013817545.1 Gemmatimonadaceae bacterium
GAGCTGCTACCCACTCGCGCCACCCTTCCGCCCGTCACCCAATGAGGGCGGGTTGGCAGTGGCGGGCGGGCTCTATCAACAAACAGGACTGGGCATGCGGGCCGAAGGGAAAACAATGGAAAGCAGGATACCGCTGCCCAGAGGATCCGTAAGTATGACAACCGAGCCCCTTATCGGGGCTCCATTGCCTTCATCTCAGCCGCCATCGCCTTCTGCTTGGCCTCGATCTCCGCTTGATGCTCGCGCATGAAGCGGACGTTTGCCGGGTTGGTTTTCATCTCACGCGCTAGTGAATCGGCGTTATCCTTGGGGCGCATGGCGATTATTCCCTGAGCCATTCCGGCCTGCATGGTCGCCATCATGATCACAGCAAACTCCTTGGGAGAAAGCCCGGCCTTTTCGATCGCCTTACGCATCGGAGCGTTGCGCTCGATGTTGGCCGCGTAATCATCCAGCGACCCGTCGGCTGCGTCAAAGGACGCGCGCTGGTCCTCAGGGAGATCCTTGGCCGCGAGTGCGGCGTTGCGCATCGCCTCGTAGAACTTGTCCACTTTTGGCATCGTCAGTGTGTAGTTGCTGACTTCACTCAGATCCTGGTCCGCGCTTGCCGAGGTTGAAGTTGACCTGGCTGCAGCGGATGTGCCTTCCGAGCTATCCCCAGCTTCGGCGGAGTCTGATTTTGCGCATGCGGAGAGTAGCATGGCGGCAGCCGCGAGATAATTCAGGGGTCGGTTCATAGGTGTGCCTCTAGTATGTGGAATTCGGCGTGCGCGGGGCTAACCCCGTTGCTGACAATGTGGCGGACAGTTGTCAACGGACAGTCGACAGACCATCAACGTGAAGGTTTTCGCTCCTGGCCACGGAAACGCTTCAGTCCAGCCGCTCCATGTCATACAGTTTCCGCGTGTGCGCCAGGGAAGAAACGATGAGCACAAGCGTCATGCCCGCAACGGCGACAACGCCAAACAGATCGAACAGGAGAACTGTCCTCCCCGACAGTGTGATCACCGGTTGCGCGAGCAGGACGAGATTTGCGAGTGCCAGCAGGATTCGCAGCTCGCTGCCGCCGAACCATCCAAACGAGATCTTGAACACGCCCAGCACGTAGGTCACGAGGTAGATGTTTATGTTGACGGCATAGTACGCGATCAGCAGCCAGAGCCCTACCCGCTCGCTCATGTAACCCGACAGGATGAGTCCGCCGATCAAAAAGAACACTCCATAAGTGTCCACGATGTGGTCGACGTAAAAGCCGTAGCGGGGACGCAGGCGATTGCGGTAGCGCGCCAGAGATCCGTCCAGGCTGTCGCCAAACCAGTTGAGTGCGAGCGAGACGTTCACAAGATGCAGAAAATTCGGGTCTCGTCGGCTCAGCGCATAGAAGGCTCCCGCGAGTGCCATGGCCAAAAATCCAAGCAACGTCAGGTGGTCGGAATTCACCCGCGCCGGCATGCGTTCAGCCAGCCACCTCAGAACTCTTCGTTCCAGCGGCGCGAGAATCCCCTCCACTTCCCGCTTTGCATCCTTGAATTTCGCTTCCGCGGCTACCATGCGTGCTCCAAAGCGACGGGTAATCGTTCATTGCAATACGCCGACAGGTTACCGGACGACCGATCTTGATTCAATTTGACGGCACGCGCCAGCGTCGTGTTCACCTTTCATTCGATGAGGAAACTTCATGTTGATCGTCACAACCGATAGCGTCGGCGACAAACGCGCCATGCGTCACCTCGGGCTCGTAAGCGGCGAAGCGATACTCGGTGCCAATATCTTCAAGGACTTTTTCGCTGGCATCCGCGACATCGTCGGCGGACGATCCGGGGCGTATGAAGGGGAGCTTCGAAAGGCGAAGCTGATAGCGCTACAGGAAATGCAGGCGGAAGCGGTGGCGCTGGGAGCGAACGCGATCGTTGGAGTCGACCTGGATTACGAGACGATCAGCCTTGGAAAGGGCGGAGGCATGCTGATGGTCAGCGCGAGCGGCACAGCGGTGATACTGGAAAACTAGGTATTGGGGGATGGCGGATGGGGAGTGACAACAGGATCCTCCAGTTCTCACCCCCCCAATTTCACGGCGCTGCGCGACAGACTCCGTCGACTGCCTCAACCCGCGGTTCGGTCACCATGGCACAGTCCGACATGAGTCCGTTTTCTCGATTGTATCGCTCTTCGGCGACTCGGAGCTCATCGAGTTTACGTGTCAGCGCCAGCTCGTTCGTGGTTAGCGGACAAAACACTATGTACTCTCGCGGACCACCGCACGGCTTCGACCCCATTGGCGCTGCCTTGCACTGGCCGCTGCTCGCGCACCCCTCCGTCTTAGCCAGCGCTCTCGCTTCCGCCTCTAGTTTCGCCACCGTTGCCTGGTTGATCACACTACTCGTGGGTGGCGGGTCGGTCGGCTGCTGCTCCGTGGCGGGAGGGGATGAGCAAGCGAATGCCACGACGAGAAGCGGCCCCAACAGCAGTATCCGAGCGTTCATGATTGCTCCTTGCTAGTGAACGAAGTCCAATCGGGAAATCCTGTCTCGCAGATGCAGCGACTACCTCCCTCCAACCACCTGCTCACCTTTCATCAGCGTCCGCTCAAAGAAATTCGCTGATGCCCGGAAGGCCGAAAGCCAGTTCTCGTACCGCAGAAAGTCATGCACGTCATCGGGGAAGATCAGAAGCTCGAACGGCTTGTTCTGTTGCCTCAGTAGTTGTACAAAATTCACTGTTTCGCTGAATGCGACGTTGCGGTCATCGTCGCCGTGGATCAGCAGCATCGGCCCCCTGATTCCTGCAACACAACAAATGGGGGACGCAGCCCGGCCAATCGCCAGGATTGAATCGGCATCCCGGCTGGCTGCGGGTGCAAACGCACTGAAGCGTGCGTTCCAGTCGTGCACGCCATGCACGTCCACCGCAGCCTTGAACAATTCCGGATTTCTGCCCATCCCCAACGCCGCCAGAAAACCGCCATACGATCCTCCCCACAAACCGATCCGGGTGGAGTCAACTGATGCAAGCGTCTGCAGGTATTTCCCCGCCGCAACTATATCCTGATACTCGCTCGCCCCTTGCCTGCCTCCCTTTGCTGCTTCCCGAAACGCGCGGCCATATCCCACACCGAGGCGATAGTTGACCGAGAGGACAACGAATCCCTGACTGGCCAGAAACTGATTCATGGCGTACGCGCGATTGTAGTAGCCGCGAGGATGCCAGCCGAGCAACATCTGCCGCGGCGGGCCGCCATGCATGAAGACTATCGCGGGTGCCCCGCTCGCATTTCGCGGAACGAAGAGCTGTCCATGAATCTCTAACCCATCCACCGCGGAAAACGTCACTGGTTTCGGCTCGATGAGCTTGGCTGATGGAAACTCTTTTGGTGCCAGGGGCACACCGCGCAGCGCTATCTCTCCTCCGCCCACCGTTGTCATGACAGGCCGCGCTTGCTCACGCGCTCCTGATCGCAAAAAGAGAACGCGGTTGCCTGATGAAACCGGCGCCCACTCGATTGCCTCGCCAGTAGTCACACGCTCCGGAGCGCTGCCACCGTCGACCAGCACTCGCCAGATGTGCTTCCGGTCGATGTCATCGCAATTCGCCGAGTAATACAGCATTGCGCCATCGGGACTCGGCGATGGCTCCTCGACCTCGCACTGTCCTGAGGTGAGCTGCGTTGGCGCGCGCTCCGAGCCGTCAGCCGCAATGGAGTACAGATGCTGCCATCCGTCCGCCTCAGTAAGGAAGACCAGATGCGTACCAATCCAGAGAAACGATTCGCCCGCGGTCGGCACTCGCCTGCGACCTTTGACGCCGGCCTCCGAATGCCAGATCATGCGCGCATCGCCGGTCTTTGCATCCGCTACCCAAAGGCCGAACCCGCGGCCCGCGACTGGAGCGAAGACGTTGGCAACCCCGCCGCCGCCATCCGTTCGAATGAAGGCCAATCGTTCTCCATCGGGCGACCACCGAGGGTTGGCGTCGCGATCGACGCTTGCCGCAATCCAGCGGATGCGGTTGGTGGCCAACTCGAATATGCCAACGAAGCTGTGGTCTCCTCTCGCCGATGAAAACGCGATCATCCGGCCATTCGGCGACCACTGCGCATCACCGTTGACTCCACGTCCGCGGAAAAGAGCC
>JACDCM010000075.1 GCA_013817545.1 Gemmatimonadaceae bacterium
CCGGGAAACGTCGCGCACCGACGAGAGCATCATCTTCCAGCAGTATTTACCGATCGTGCCGGGACAGTACGTTGTATCGGTCGCGGTGCGCGATGAAGGAAGCGCGCGGAACGGCCAGGACGAGATGCTGGTCACGGTGCCGAAATTCGCGGCAAATACACTGTCTTCGCCGATCGCGGTTTACGAAGCGGATCTTCGTGGGTCGCGAGACTCGATACCCGACATAGTCGCGAATCCACGTGCCACCGTAGTCTTCGGACGCGATTCGATCGTTCAGCTGTATCTCGAGGGGTATAGCTTGCCTTCAGATGCGCGCGTCAGGCTTGCAGCGCACAACGAACGCGGCGGAACGGTTTGGCAGGACACTGCGACGCTGGGCGCAGGCGGAATGTTGAGAGCCGCGGTCCTACGGGTGCCGGTGTCCCGGCTCGGCGTCGGTCGTCTTACGTTCGCGGCTTCAGTGATAGGAAGCACCGACACGGTGCGTACACCGCTGTTCGTCACCTTCGGCGAGGATTGGGCGATCTCGAGCCTCGACGAAATGATCAACTATTTGCGGTACTTTGCGTCGGCCTCAAGGCTTCAGTCGCTCAAGGATACTTCGGCCGAAAAGCGCGCAGTAGCGTGGGCGGCATTCTATCGTGATACCGATCCCGATCCGCGCACATCCGAACACGAAGCCTTGCGCGACTACTTCAACCGCATTGAGACCTCAAACCTGCGATTCCGGGAAGAAGGTACACCGGGATGGCTCACCGACCGCGGAAAAGTCTACGTCACGCTTGGCGATCCCGATCAGGTGCTCGAGCAGGGCGACGTCAACAGCATGGGACAACGCGGCAGGGCGCAGATATGGACGTACGCCCAGCACCGGCTTCAACTCGTGTTCGTAGACCAAACCGGATTCGGACGTTGGCGCATGACGTCCAGCGGCGAAATGGCTTTCGAGACGGTGGCGGCACGCGAGCGCCGCTGAGCATCGAGTTGCACACTGAATGCATCTTGACAAAAGTTCAAGGTGCTTCTATATAAGCGCCGCAAACCTTCAGGGTGGTTTGCCTCGCATTAGCTCGCGCGTGACGCGCATGCGAGTTTCGTGTCACAGTGCAGGAGGCGGCTAAATGTCCAGTGGAAGAGTAAAGTGGTTCAATGATGCGAAGGGCTACGGATTCATAGAGCAGGAAGGCGGTGAAGATGTGTTTGTGCATTTTTCCGCGATTACCATGGATGGCTTCAAGACGCTCGCCGAGGGCCAGCAGGTGCAGTTCGAAATTCAGACGGGAGACAAGGGACTCCACGCCATTAACGTCGAGCGCCTCTGAGCTCGAACGCTCGCTTGAGCTTTTTGATCCGCCCCCGCCTGCCAAAAGCAGGCGGTCGGCTTTTGTGGGGAGTAAATATCAAAGTTCCAGTTCCAGTTGATTTCTTCGGGAGATAAGTTCCGCGTTGCGCTAGCGGCAGTCGCTCAGCGAGTTTTCCTGTGATGCAGCCACCCCCTTCCCCCCGGCTATTCCTGATCGACGGCTACGCGCTCATCTACCGCGCGTTCTTTGCGATGATGGCTCGTCCCCTCCGCACAACACACGGCGAGAACACGTCCGCGGCTTGGGGCATCGTGAGCTTTCTGCAGCGCCTTCAGGCGAACCATAGCCCTGAATACATCGGTTGGGTGCATGATTCAGGGCTTTCTTTCCGCAGCCAGACCTATCCCGCCTACAAGGCGACGCGGGAAAAGCTTTCAAGTGAGTTACAGGATGATTTCAATCGCGGCATGGAGCGCATCTGCGCGCTGCTGGAAGCTTACAATATTCCCGTTTTGACCCTGGAGGGTTACGAAGCGGATGACGTGATTGGCACGCTGGCGGTACAGGGTGTTGGCGCTGGGGTGAACGTAGTTGTCGTAAGCGGCGACAAGGATTTCCAGCAGCTCGTACGCCCGGGTGTCTGGCTCCTTAACCCAGGGCGCGGGGGACCCGCAGGCGTTGATGAGCACTGGGTGGGTGTCGAGAACGGCAGCGAAAGGCTCGGTGTCCCGCCGGACAGAGTTGTCGACTATCTGGCGCTGGTAGGGGATACATCAGACAATGTGCCGGGGGTGCCAGGCATCGGCGAAAAAACGGCGTGCGAACTTGTTACGGCTTACGGTTCACTCGAAGAAATTCTGGCTCACGCTGGCGAGATCACCAAGAAACGTCCTCGTGAGGCCCTGCTCGCGCACGGAGACCGCGCCAGGCTCTCGAAACAACTCGTAACACTCCGAGCTGATCTGGATGTTGCACTCGATCTCGAAGAATTGCGCGTTCGTACCCCCGATCATGCCCGCCTGCGCGATTTATTCGTGGAGCTGGAGTTTCACACGTTAGTGAAGGATCAGGGGATGCAGGCGCCCTCTGCACCCGCCGAGGCTTTGCGCTACACCCTTGTCGACACCGTGGAGGCAATGAGCATGGCGGTTGCCCGGGCTCGGGCAGCGCCCCATATCGCCATCAATACGGAGACGATACTCGCTAGCGGAAATGCTCAGCATACCGACCCGTTACGCGCAAACATCATTGCGGTAACAATCGCGGTGGATCCCGCGGAAGCCTACTACTTCACGTTCGCTCACCGAAGCGTGGGAAGTGGAAAGCAATCTGACATGGGTAATGCGCGAGCTGGGTCTGTCGGCAGTGACCTGGAGCTGGGTTTCGAGACTAATGCGGAGTCTCCCGCAGTTGCGCTGGAAGACGCTGCTGAGACGGCGCCGCGCAACCTGCCATCACTGGACTCACCGGAAATGGCACCACTGCGAGAGTTGCTCGAGGATGCCTCGGTCGTGAAGGCAGCACAGAACGCCAAATACGAGATTCTCGCGTTACGAAAAGCCGGGATTACGCTCCGGGGGATCGACTTCGACACCATGCTCGCGAGTTACGTTCTCGACCCGGGTCGCCGCTCGCACGGGCTCGGCCTGCTGGCGGTCGAGTTCCTGAATCACACCATGAAGTCTTATGAGGATATCTGCGGAAAGGGACGTTCGCAGATACGCTTCGACGAAACTACACCGGAGTGCGCGCGGGACTATGCATGCGAGAAAGCGGACATCGCCCTCCGTCTTCGCGCGCTTCTCGCACCACAGATCGAGTCGCTGGGTGTGGCGTCTCTTTTTCGGGAGATCGAGATTCCCCTTGTCCATGTATTGGCTCGCATGGAGGCGGCGGGAGTGATGATCGACATAACGTGGTTTGCCTCCTTGAAGGAGCGGTTCAGGCGCGAGCGGGAGCTAACAGAGCGCGCAATTTTCACGGAAGCGGGAGAAGAGTTCAACATCGCTTCGAATCCGCAACTTCGAACGATTCTGTTTGACAAACTCAAACTTCCGGTACGGAAGAAGACCGCAACCGGAGCGTCCACCGATGCAACCGTGCTGCAGGAGCTGGCCGAGGAGGGGCACACGTTGCCGACGCTTCTCATGGAATACCGGGAACTCGCCAAACTGGAAAACACTTACCTCGATGCCCTGCCAGCGTTGGTGCACCCCACAACCAGGCGCATCCACACCTCGTTCAACCAGACGGTGGCGAGTACGGGTCGCCTGTCCTCCAGCGATCCTAACCTGCAGAACATACCAATAAGGCGAGAGCTGGGGCGCGACATACGCCGGGGATTCGTGCCTCGTGCCGGCTGGCGCTTCATTGGTGCGGATTACTCCCAGATAGAATTGCGTCTGCTGGCGCATTTGTCGCGAGATCCGGCTTTCGTAGACGCATTCGTGGCAGGAGGAGACATCCACCGGCAGACCGCGTCCATCATCTTCGAAGTTCCCATCGCGGATGTCACAGCCGAAATGCGCGCACGGGCGAAAACGATCAATTTCGCCACAATCTACGGGCAGGGCCCGCATGCGCTTTCGCGGCAGCTTCGCATCGAACACGCGGAAGCCAAGCGCTTCATAGAGCAATACTTCGAACGATTCAGCGGAATCAGGCGCTACCTCGATAGCATGGTTCAGTTCGCGCGCGACAACGGATACGTGCAGACGTTGTTTGGAAGGCGCAGATACATTCCGGAGATGCGTGAAAGGAACTACAACATCCGCGCTTTTGGTGAGCGTACGGCCACTAACTCCCCCATTCAGGGATCTGCAGCTGACCTGATCAAGGTCGCGATGATCAGAATCGACTCGAAGCTCCAGCAACGAAAACTCAAAACCTCGATGCTGCTCCAGGTGCATGACGAACTGGTGTTCGAGTCGCCAACAGAAGAGGTGGACGAGGTGAGCGGGATGGTGAAGGAAGAAATGGAGCGGGCGGCCGAGCTCGTGGTGCCATTGGTGGTGGACATCGGAGTGGGAACCAATTGGCTCGAGACCAAGTGAATCCGGGATGCTTGCAGTTGCATGATGCGGATTCGCGATTGACAGCCATTGGAAGGTATGTCTTGCCTCCGAAGCTGAACGTCAAATTGCGACACCATCCCCCCGTCCCGGTCTCGCATCCTGCCACAATTCGCCGCAAATCGAGCCGAGAAAACCGAGGTCATCCGTTTAACTGTGCCAAGTAACTATATATATCGCAATAACTTAGCGCAAATGCCAGTCCGGGCACCGGGATTGCCAAAGTATGGGATGCATACAAACAGCCCATTCGATGGTAACCCATATGTCTCGTACTTCCATTTCCAGAGGTTTCACGCTCGTCGAGTTGATGATCGTAGTCGTGATCATAGGCATCCTGGCGTCGATCGCCATGCCGAAGTGGCAAACGACGCGCGGCAAAGCGCACACAGCATCGCTCAAGAGCGACCTGCGCAATCTCGCTGTCGCCGAAGAAGCGTACCATTACGAGAATCAGGTATACTCCAACGATACCATTGCGCTGAACTTCAGCACATCGCCGGCCGTTGCCCTGACATTCGTGAGCGCGACTGGAAGCGGTTGGTCCGCGACCACGACCCACGTCAACGCGGCCCCGGTAACGTGCGGAATCTATTTCGGTTCTGCGGCTCCTCCGATTGCCGCCACGACGACAGAAGGACAGGTTGCGTGCGAGTAGTTGGGTATCAAGGGACCGGTTCGCGATCGTTAACCGAGTTGCAGGCGAAGCCGGTAGCGAAGAGCGGCGCATTAGCGTGCTCGTAAGCTGATCGCGAACCGGGAGGTGGCGATTGCGAAGGGAGAGCAAGAACAGCCCTTGCGTGAATTCGCGAAACGGCGTGAAGGAATGATTCACGCGATGGATGGCGGACTCTGGCTCCACCGCCACACCCTCAATGGTGAGCCCATGGCGCACCTGGTCTCGACTGACCGGGAGCGCCTTCTTGCTTATGGACGCTCAGTCGGCCTGCCGGATCACCGGCTGCAATACAAACCTCTCAAGGATCCCCGCACGGGCGCCCGCCGCGAGGCGTGGCATTGGGATCTGCTCAGGCGATTCTTACCGAAGCGGTGAGACGACCGGATTGAACTGCGGGGTGGCGCGCCGAAAACACAGTCAATCATATGCCGTTTCAATCTTGCTGCAGAGCGGTGCAATCTCGCTGCCGCGGCTATCACATCTTGTCTCTTCGACAATGTCAAATCGCCCTTTCAGCGCCGCACCCTCCGCTTCCGCCCTTTTTAAGTCACATATCGCTTCTTCGACTGTGTCAAATCTCTTTTCCAGCGCCGCCCCTTCCGCTTCCGCCCTTAAATGACTCTTCAGCCAGTGCCTCCAGTCCCAGTGCCTCCTCTCTAATCCATCGCAATTCTCCCCGCAGCCGTGGTTGCAAGGTTCTGTCGGAGCGAAACTGGAAATAGGTGAGCGTGCGTTGCAGGGCTCGCGCCATCCTGTCTCGGAAGCGATGATCCCAAGTGGACGCAGCAGGAAGTGAGATGAGGTACAGCATTGCCCAAAACGCACCCGCCCAGACCCATACCAGCGCGGTCTGCGCGGCATAAGCCAGAAGCACAAGGACAAGACCGACAACCAGGGTGTGCATTGCGGGATCTTCGGGTGTCTTACTCGTCCGCGCAGCTATTACGCGCGCACCCTTGAGCGGCAGCCAGTGGTTTATGCGGCCCCACCAGGCAAAGGGGCCCGCGGCCGCGACGATTGCCATCTCCCGCAAAGCAAAGCGAGCCGCGGGCCATGTGCCGATGTCGATGCCGGCATCATTGACGGGAATCCCGCGGCGTGCAAGCTCTGCTCGCAGCGCTTCGAGACGCGCAAGAAAAGTCTCGGCGCGCTCTGACGCGGACTCCGGGAGTGAAGCCCGCGCCGCCGTAACTCTTCGAATCGCGTCCAACTCGTCGATCAGCGGACGATCGGGTGCCGCGAGAGGACGAGGTTCATCAAACACGCCAGCCAGAATGCGCGCTACGCCGAGCACACGTTCAGCGTCCTCTGGAGTGGGAAAATTCACGGTCGTTGCACGAAGGCGCTTGTCCACTTCCGCTGTCAATGCAGCGACCGCATCGGTGTGCCTGTCCTTGCTCTCCTCCCCGAACTCGCTCTTTGGGGCACCAGAGTTTTCCGGTGCATCGGGCGAGTTGCGTCTCCGGCTCGTTCGCCATCCATCGAGTATGATCGGTTCGCCAACGTGCGCCAGGATCCTGGTGCGCGGCGCCCACTTTTTTTCGAATACAAGTCCGATCGGCAGGCGCGCGAGTCCGGAGCGGAGCGGCGCGAGCTGCGATTGGCTGTGGCTGATGCCTTCGGGGAAGATCAGGACGGCGTGTTTCGCTTCCAGCGTGTCCAGCACTGCACGAAACGCATCGAGATTTCTAGCCGGATTTGACCTGGCAGTCACGGCGGCCGGTTCGTCCTTGACGCGTCTGAGAGGAATGACGCCATACCAGCGGAACGCCACCCGCAAGATCGGGTTCGCCCAGAGCGTTGCTTTCGCGGTAATTCGCACGCGACGCGGTACTACCCGAAGCACGACCAGGGCATCGACTACGTTATTCGGGTGATTGACCGCGAGAAGCAGAGGTACGCCGCTGGGTATGCGCTCGGCGCCCACCACCTCGATGTCGCGGTAGTACCAATCCAGCGCTGTACGAGCGATCCACCGGACGATGATGTAAAGAATCATGTGCGGTGGAAGCATGTGATCAAACCTGCACGCTACCGGAGTCTGGTGCTCGCAGGTTGCGCTCCGTCTCGCGTGCGGCCAGCTGTCCCTGTTCCACGTTGACGAACGAGAGAATCACTCCACCAATGATGAAAAACGCTATCACCGATAGAATGGCGTTGCGGCTCGATCCTGTTGTCTCGATAGCCGCCCAGAACAGCAACGGGCCGAGGATGCCGGCGAACTTTTCGAATACGCTGTAGAAACCGAAAAACTCCCCCGATTTGTGCTTGGGGATCATGCTGGCGAAGAGGGAACGGCTGAGCGCCTGCGTTCCACCCTGCACCATTCCCACCATTCCGGCGAGAATGTAGAAATGCATTGCCGACTGCATGAAGTAACCGAGTATGCTGATGCCGCCGTAGGCGAGCAGTCCGAGAAAGATCGCTCGCTTCGCGCCTATCCTTCCAGCCAACACACCGAATAGAAAAGCGAATGGGATTCCTACGAACTGAACGATGAGAATCGCCGAGATCAGTGCGGATTGATCTATACCGAGCTCCGTGCCGTACGCGGTCGCCATTTTCTGAATTGTAGCGATGCCATCATTGTAGATCATGAAGGCGATCAGCATCAGGAACGCATTGCGATAGCCGCGCAATTCGTGAAAGGTCTCGCCCAACCGCGTGAACGCGACCTTCATGGGATTCTCGCCCTGCCGTTCATCCGGCTCCAGAGTACGAGCCGGTTCCGGCACCTTGCGAAAGAGTGGAATGGCGAACAGAACCCACCATACAGCGACGGATAAAAAGGCGAGCCTGGTCGGCAGTGTAGCCTGGCTATCGGTTAGCCCATCCCCGGATGGAAGTCCGAACCATTCCGGCTTGAGGATCCAGGCGAGGTTGAGCGCGAGAAGAACACCACCGCCCGCGTAGCCGAGTGCGTATCCAGCCGACGAGACACGGTCGACCTCCTGAGGTCGTGCTATGTGAGGCAGGAGAGATTCGTAAAAAGCCATACTGGCGGCCGCGCCCATGAGCGCGACGATGAATAGCACCGAGGCGAGCATTATGTCACCGCGCTCCACAAAGAACATGCACGCGGTGGCGGTGGCGCCTATTCCCATGAAAATCCCGAGCATCCGCTTCTTCAAAGCCGCATAATCAGCGAACGCGCCAAGCAGCGGTGCCAGTACGGCGATAATGACCATGGCTATGGTATTCGCGGTGGCCAGCCGCTGAGTCGCACCGCTTTCCGCAATGCCCGCTCCCGCTACCTTGACGAAGTAGATGGGAAAGACAGCGACCATGACGGTCGTTTGAAGCGCGGAGATGGCCCAGTCGTACATTGCCCATGCGCGCAGCTCGGGACGGTCGAGGCCGATGCGGGAAAGAATTTGCATTGCGTATGGACGGGGAGGTGCGGGACGGTAGTGCCGACCGCGGCTTGCGGATTGCGCGGACAAGGTGACTGGCACTAATCCATGTCCGCAAGGGCGATTTAGATCGGCGTGGCCATCTAAATTACAGGTCCGTCCTCCAAGCTGCGTCAAAGTCCGACTCGGCTTCTACTTCATCCCACCCATATCCTCACGTCCATCAACTGGTCGTTTCCGCCTTCCCCATCACGTCTTACCGCTCCAGCTACCCGCTTGCCGCGACTTGGTACCTCGTTGACGTGCCGGTCAGTTTAACCAACATTTCAGTATGCCCATCAAAGTGCGAAGGCTCGTGCTCCCAATGATCGTCCTACTGACGGTGGGAGGGTGCGAAAAGGCCGAAGTGGAACCGCCGGTGGATTCGATCGAGCCAACGCAGCAAGTCCAGTCCGATACGGGCGATGCCGCGGTTCCAGTCTCATCCTGGGACTCTGGCGCTGGGTTGGTATTCCTGGTTCGGGATCCAGAGGCGTCCAGCGCAATGGTGGTCTTTCCACAGTACGCCGACAGCACGCTTCCGGACACTGTTCACTTTGACCGGTCCCTGGTTCGCGGCAGGATAGTGGACGTCTTCAATCGCGCGGGCTTCGCGGGTCAGCTGCGAGTAGATTCGATGGAGATGACTACCTGGGCCGAAGGGTGCATCGAGTGGCCAACAGCCGTTGTTTCAAGACTGGATTCCGGCCTGCTGCGCGAGTCATGGAATACCGCATTCATCGCGGGGCGTGTGCGCGCCGTTCCACTCGACTCGATGGAGTCGCTATCAGCCGCAGACTCAGCTCGGCTTGTCGTTCAACTGACGCGCATGGCCTCAGTCATTCCGGAGGCGTCGTCATCGTCTTTCAGGGGACTTCCGTTCGTCGTCCGGTCAGCACACCGCTTTACCGCTGCGCCTGGAGTCCAGGCTGTGGTCTCCGATATCGTACGCAAAGTGAACCTCGAAGCAAATCCTCTCGAGGAGCATACAGTACTGATCGCGGAGAGAGCTGCCGGCAACGAGAAGGGTGGGGGACCGTGGAAAACAGTGTACACCGAACGGGCGGCCGGTGTGGAGGAGCGAATAGAGACAACCGACCTGCTAGCGGCTATTCGTTTTGGGGGTGGGCAAGCAGGGGAAAGTGAGGGTACTGGCGCCGGGGAGCGAACAGGTTTGCTAGTCGTACGTGTAGGTGACGAAACGACTGGATACTCATTGATCGAGCGGACACGACCGGGTGAGTGGAAAGTACGTTGGACGAGCGTAAGAACAGGTTGCGGATGACGTCAGAAAATGACGGATCATGGGACGCTGCCGTGGTAAATTTCGCACGACGCATCGCTGTTGCAGCGGAACGCATCGCGCGTTGCACGAACCACTACTGCTAGCCTGACGTGCGCAATCACCCTTCAAAAGGAGGATTATCCTCTACAGCACGGCCGACCAGGGTGCGGCAACCAACCTGTCCTGTAGAAGGCGAATCTCCGATCCTCCGTGCAATACGATGCCGCCGCGAGCTGCTGCCCCGTACTCGCTGAGGAACAGGTTGATAGACGTGAGTTCCGAAGCCGTAGGCTCCGCGCCTTCGCTTATCTGGATACCAAGTACGCTCTCGTCGGCGAACTGAATCACGAAACTGACGTCTGCTCCAACGGTCGTGCGCCAGTGCATGATCCGCGTGCGTGGCGACTGTCCGGCGCGCCAGGCCACTAGATCGTTAAGAACTAGGTTCTCGAAATGAGCCCGGCGGCATGAGCTTTCGCCCGAAAGATGCATTGCGAGCCCGGTATCGCTCCAATAGGCCTTGGGGCTTGTAATGAGCCGCTTTCCGCATGGTTCATCGTACGCGCCGACGCGGATCAGCTGATAGCTTGTCTCCAGCAGATCCAGATAACGGTCGACTGTTGTTGGAGGGATGGAGGCCTCGCGTCCCCACTCGGTTTTGTTTACTACGCGTCCGAGTTGGCGGCAGGCCACCTTCATGAGTCGAAGAAATTCCGCTGGATTCTCAATCGCCGAGAGCTGCGGAAGGTCGCGGTCGAGATAGGATTCAATGTATTCCTGACGCCAGCTGGTGCGTTCAGAGGAGTTCGCGGCGGACGCGAGTTGTGGATAGCCACCGCGCTGGGCAAAATCGCACCAGTTCTCAGCTGCCGCATCTTTCCGGAGCAGCAGATCCGGCCAGCTGGCGGAAGGCGTACGCTCGAGCTCACTCCATATTCCTGCCTTGCCAGAACCGAGAAGTTCGCGCCGGGTAAGGGGCCACAGTGTTGTGTAGATCGCCAATCCGGCGAGGGTGTCCGTGGCGCGCCGCAGCCGAAAGAGATTCGCCGAACTGGTTATGATGAATCGGCCTGGCCGACGCTGAGGCGGGTCGTCGAGAAGACGTGCGACGGCTGCGAGGAGCTCCGGTACACGTTGGATTTCATCGAGGACCAGGAAAGGCGCTTGTGTGAGAAACTCACGCGGCGATTCCACGGCTTCCGCCCGGATTTGTGGGTCGTCCAGTCTAAGGAAACGCCGCGGCCCTGGAGAAGGAGATCCGGTTACCAACGAACTTTTTCCAACACCGCGGGCGCCCATCAGCACTACCGCGGGCGCCACTGAACATGCTTGCACGACGCGGTCAGTCGCCAGTCTGGATAGATCCATTAGTTTGCGCTAAGAGTGTTTTGGGGCAAGGGCAAGGGGCAAGGGGCAAGAATAAGAATAAGAATAAGGGATAATACTCCGGAATGTGGTAGATCTACAAGTATCCTGTGGCAGGCGGCGGCGATGGAGTCCGCGAACGCAGTTCAATCCGGTAGGCCTACTGCACGTAGTGTCCCCTTCGAGCGAGCAGGACCCAGGACAGGAGTGAGCGGCAGCATGGTGTCGGAGAGAGCTGTGGTCTTCAAGGAAACACGGCCTCCAGCCGTCCATGACGGCATCGCTTGACTTCTACTGTCGGTCATGTAAACTCTACATAGGTAGATATCGACTCAGTCACCCACTCACATGCAATCGTCGCCTCGACTCACCCATCCCACGGCCGTAATTCTTTACGCAGTATCCCGCGGAATCCGCTACGGTTTCGACATCATTGATGCATCGGGGCTTCGGAGCGGCACAGTCTACCCTGTTCTTCGGCGCCTCGAGGATGCCGGCCTGCTCCGCTCGTCGTGGGAACGCGTACACACCGCACGCGAAGAACAGCGCCCGCCCCGCCGATACTACCAACTCACCGGATCGGGGGCCGAGACAGTAAAGCAGGCGCTACAGCGCTATCCTGGACTTGGGCACACGCTTGGCCGCCGCAGCGCCGGTCAGCCAACTTCAGCCTGAACCATGCAATTGACTTCGCGATCTCTTCCGGGCGTCCGCGTCCTCCAGGTTGCACGCTGGCTCGTGCCCGAGAATCAGCGTGGCGAGTGGATGGCTGAATGGATGGGAGAACTGGTGCACAGCTGGCGGGCTCAGGAACGTCTCGGAAACTCCGGAAATCTCATGCGCGCCGCGCTCATTCTGCGCTGCTTCGGCGCTTTCTCTGACGCACTCTGGCTGCGTCGCCGACACGGGGGAGATGCAATGTTTTCCAACGATCTCACTTACGCGGTACGGTCGCTCGTCAGGCGACCCGGGTTCAGCGTGGTCGTCATACTCACGCTAGCACTCGGCATTGGAGCCAACAGCGCGATCTTCAGCGTCGTTAACGCGGTTCTGCTCCGGGATCTTCCCTACGAAGATCCTGACCGACTCGTCATGCTATGGGGAATACCAACCGACGGTGATTCGGCGAAGGTTGCAAGATGGACGTCTTATCCGGACTTCGTCGATTTGCGCGATCAGTCGACGTCCTTCGCGCAACTTGCGGCGATGCGAATTCCCGACGTGACGCTTACCGGACGGAACCTCGATCCCACCCGCATTCAGGGCGCTGTCGTGACAGCGAACCTCTTTCCAACACTCGGCGTGCTGCCAGCGAAGGGGCGGGCAATGGTGTCGGATGAGGAGGCGCAATCCGCCTCGCGCGTCGCCGTAGTAAGTCACGCACTCTGGCAAGGCCGGCTCGGCGCTGATCCAGGTATCATAGGCCGTACGATAACGCTGGATGGCGTTCAGCACACAGTGATCGGAGTCATGCAGCGCGGCTTCCAGTATCCGAATGACGCACAGGTCTGGATTCCATTGGTGCCGGATCAGAACGACCAGAGGCGTGGCACTCACGATCTGCGCGTGGTGGGCCGACTCAAGGGCGGTGTGACGCGCGAGCGCGCAGAATCGGACGTGGCCGGCATAGCGCGGCGTCTCGAGATGCAATATCCGGAAGACAATGCCAAGCGCAGCGCACGGTTGGAGCCGATGCGCGAAGCTATTGTCGGTAGCGTACGCACGCCGTTGCTCGTACTTCTGGGCGCGGTGGGGCTCGTGCTGTTAATTGCATGCACCAATATCGCGAATCTCTTTCTGGCGCGCGCGTCGACTCGTGAGCGCGAGGTCGCCGTTCGTACGGCGCTCGGGGCAGGACGCGGGCAGATCGTTCGGCAGTGGATGACCGAGAGCGTTCTGCTCGCCCTCGTAGGCGGCGCATGCGGACTGCTGGTAGCTCACTGGGGGCTACAAGCCCTGATGGCCGCAGCCCCAGAAACAATTCCACGTGCGGGCGAGGTAGCACTCGACAAGACTGTGCTCGCTTTTGTCTTCTCGCTTTCCCTTCTTGCCGGAATCGCGTTCGGTGTGATCCCCGCGCTTGGCATGTCGAAGAATTTGACGA
>JACDCM010000002.1:0-10000 GCA_013817545.1 Gemmatimonadaceae bacterium
GATAGCGCCAGGCTATGGCCAATTCGAGATTGGTCATTCAGCGCGCAAGGTGGGAAAAAGAATAACGTCGCGGATGTTCGCTGTCCCCGTGAGATACATGAAAAGCCGGTCTAACCCGATTCCAACCCCCCCCATGGGAGGCATGCCGTACTCCATAGCGCGAAGATAGTCCTCGTCCACCATGCCCGCCTCCTCATCGCCTGCGGCGCGTAAAGCTGCCTGGGATTCGAAGCGGTTCCGCTGGTCTATTGGATCATTGAGCTCGCTGAAGGCATTTGCGAGCTCACGTCCATTAGCGAAAAGTTCAAAGCGTTCGGTAAGAGCGGGATTACCGCGCTTTGGCTTGGCGAGCGGCGACAGCTGGGCCGGATAGTCCAGTACAAAGGTTGGTTCCGTAAGCTTGCTTTCCACCAAAGCTTGAAAGACCTCGTCCAGCAGCTTCGGATGGCTGAGCCCCGACACACCTTCAACACCCGCTCGTTCGGCCATGTTCCTCAAAGCGCTCACATCCAGCTCCATCACATCCGTGCCGACCGCCTCTCTTAGCGCGCCAACCCAATCGACTCGGCGAAAAGGTGGCGTCAACACGGGCACGCGGTCGGCGAATTCGGGCACCTTGCTAACAGCATCCGCGGCCACCGATAGAATCGATTCGACTCGCTGCATCATTCCAGTATAGTCAGCGTACGCTTCATAGAACTCGAGCATGGTGAACTCGGGGTTATGCGTCCGGTCGATGCCCTCGTTTCGGAAGTCGTGTCCGATCTCGTACACCCGTTCCAGTCCACCGACGACCAGCCGTTTCAGATACAGCTCGTCGGCGATTCGAAGATATAGCGGCATGTCCAGCGCATTATGATGCGTCAAAAACGGTCTCGCCGTGGCACCGCCATACAGCGGTTGAAGTATGGGTGTCTCCACTTCGATAAAGCCAAGTCCGTCGAGAAAAAAACGCATCGCCGCCGTCATCCGTGATCGCGCGATGAAAAGAGAACGAACCTCCGGATGCACCGCGAGATCTGCGTACCGCTGCCGATAACGTTGTTCCGGATCGGAGAATCCCGAATGGCGAATGATCTTGCCATCCACGACTTCTTCCTTTCCGAACGGGAGTGGCCTTAGAGACTTCGCGAGCAGTTCGAACGACGCCACGCGAACCGTCGGCTCCCCCGTTCGGGTTCTGAACAGCGGCCCCCCTACGCCAATAATGTCGCCAAGGTCCAACATCTCTACCGCGTCGTATGCGCTCCCAAGATCGTCGCGCCGAAAATACAGCTGGATGCGTCCCGATTGATCCGCGACATGAGCGAACGTAGTCTTCCCATGGGCACGCCAAGCCACGATGCGCCCGGCTACGCGAATTACCGGGCCCTCGGCTGCATCGCCGAGCGCGGTGCGAGCGTCTTCGGCTATGTGGGTTCGATCGTAGCTGTAGGCGAACGGGGCAACGCCGAGCTCCACCAAACGCTGAAGCTTTTCGCGCCTGGCTTGCAGCACAAAGTTGAGGTCATCGCTCACGAGCGCGCCTGGCCGGCTGCGCCGAACTTCTTCAGGTAGATTTCGATGAATGGATCGATAGCTCCATCCATCACTTTCTGCACGTCCGGAATTTTCAACTCCGTACGATGATCGTTGACCATCGTGTAGGGCTGAAAGACGTAGCTCCGGATCTGGCTGCCGAATGAGACATCCGATTTCGTGGCATCCAGGACGGCCTTCAGTTCGGCCTGCTTCTCAGCTTCGAGTTGATACAGGCGGTTCTTGAGCATCTTCATCGCAGTCGCCTTGTTCTTGAACTGCGACCGTTCTTGCTGGGATGCCGCGACGACGCCAGTAGGCAGGTGAGTTACGCGGACAGCCGAGCTTGTCTTGTTGACGTGCTGACCCCCCGCTCCTGAAGCCCGGTAAACATCGATGCGGAGATCCTCCTCGCGAATTTCGATGTTGATCTCCTCATCCACTACCGGGTAGACAAAGACCGATGCGAAGCTTGTGTGCCGACGTGACTGTTGATCGAAGGGGGAGATTCTGACAAGACGGTGGACACCGGTTTCCGGCCTTAGAAAGCCGAAGGCGTACTGACCCTTGATTTCGAGGACGGCGCCTTTGATGCCGGCTTCTTCACCCTCGCTCAAGTCGAGAAGCTCCACTCCGAAACCCTTGCGCTCCGCCCACCGCGTGTACATACGCATCAGCATCGATGCCCAATCCTGAGCTTCGGTTCCGCCGGCTCCAGCGCTTATCTCCAATTGCGCGTTCCGGCCGTCATCGGGTCCCTGTAGCAGCGATTGAAGCTCGAAACGCTGATGCTCCTCCTCCAGCGCATCGAGCTCCGTGTCCAGATCGGCACCAAGCGATGCGTCAGGTTCTACGTCCAGAAGTCCGGCAAGCTCCCCGGCGTCACGCACCCGCGCAGCTATCCGATCAAAGGGCTCGATCCAGGCTCTCAAGGTTTTTACCTCCTGAATCACCTCTCGCGCGCGATCCTGGGTATCCCAGAAACCTGGAGCCGCCATCACAACCTCATGCGACGCTATATCCGTACGCTTGCGGTCGAGGTCAAAGATACCTCCTCAGCTCGTCTAACCGCTCATCGAGCTGACGAGCCCTGCGTGCCCGTTCGGTCTCCGCCATATGGCGCTCCCTTTCCCGTAAGCAAACGAGCCGTCGCGTGAAGATGCGGACGGCTCGGCAACTGTGCCTCGGCAATATACAGGAACGAAACCAGCTCTTCCACCCCGCTTGGTGACAGTAACAGAAAAACCGGTGTCGTGAAATTCTTCCGCTTTCAGTGTCGCGCAGTTACGCGCTGCACACCTGCGCCGGCTGTCCCCATGCTGCTCGAGGAACGTTAAGCTAAAAAATCTGCGATCCCCCAGCCAGGATTTCATTGAGCGCATCACGGAAATGAGAGGTACTCTCTGCGAATTCCCGTCCAACCTGATCCACATACTCTTCGTAGCTTCGCTTGATCTCTTCGCGGAAGAGACCTTTTAGCGTTCCGTTTTGCAATCCGTCCTTACGCTTGTCCGGAAAATACGCAACGATGTCCGACACCAGCGCGCGCGCAAGGCGCTTTGCTTTTTGATTTGGATCACTCGTCAAAAAAGGATTTATAGGGCGGCGGACGACTGGGGGAGCGGTAGCTCTTGCAGCGGCGGCCGCGAAGCCCGCGGCGAGAGGTCCGGTCTGAGGCGGAGTCGGAGTGCCCGGGGGCGTCGCAGCGCGAGGTGAAGGCCCGCTTCCGGCTCGCGACGGTTGTGTATAAGCTGGAGAAGCCGGTACAGGAGCGGACGTAATCGATTGCGCCGGAGCGGTTGACCCGAACGTATGCGCGGAAGCTGTAGATGGGGCTGAATCCACAGGCTCGCGCGGCTGAATCGAAGGTGCCGCCTTCGCTGGAGTGGCAGTCCCGCGCCAATCAGCGGGGGCTGCTGGTTGCGCCAGAGCTGCTGGTCGCGCGGGGGTAACTGCCCGTACGGGCGGAGGAGATATAGGCGCCGTGGCGACGGGAGCCGCTGCTGGTGTCGACGGGGCCGTCTGCTGGGCCGTAACAGGCGCTGCGGTGGCCGGCGCGCCTGACAACGCGGAAAGCGGAATATTCGGCACGGCACGGGGCGGCGTTGGCGCAGACCTCGTCGGAGCAGGCTGGGCGACGCGTCGCGAGTCCGGAGCCGCCATCGCATAGTCGTCGCTTATCAATCCGTGCTTGCCTATCGCCATCACCGCACCACAAACAGAACAACGTGCCCTAATACCGGCTTCGGGAACCTTCGCCGGATCTACTCGAAATATGGATACGCAATCAGGACATGAAACGTTCATTGCCACTCCGAATTACCGAGATCGGTTCTGCCTCATCGTCTCCGTCGGCGCCGCCATCAACTGCATCTTGCCTGCGATCGGCCACGTACACCGACCCGGCAAGAGTTTTTGCATAGCTCTTCATTTCGGTAGCAAGCTCACTCACCTGCGCTGGGTGTGTGAAATGACGGCGTTCGTTCGTTACGATACCGATCGAAACAGTCATCAACGGCACACGATGCAGCTGACCACGCCGATCCTTACCAAAGTAATAGCCCGCTCGACGATCCTGCATGGAATACTGATAAGGGACGAGCAGATCGAAAATCTCGACTATCTCGGCGCATATCTCGCTGCTCCGCCCCGGTGGGACAATACTGATGAAGTCGTCACCCCCGATATGCCCAACAAATCCGTCGTCCGGGCAAATCCCCTTTACAACATCGTGCAGAATCTGTGCGAGGATGCGAATAATGCGATCGCCCTCTGAATAGCTATAGCGATCGTTGTATTCCTTGAAGTGATCCAGATCAGCATAGCACACCGCGAAGTGGCCGCCCGCGTGTATGCGCCGGAGAATCTCCGCTTCGATCTCCGGTGGTCCGGGAAGACGCGTCGAAGGATGCACGCGCAGATCGCGTTCCGCGCGGCGCAACATTGCATTCAAGCGCGCGATGGTCTCCTCAGGGGACATCCGATCCCGCACGATCTCGTCAGCTCCGGCGCTAAATGCAGACTCGAGCGCCTCGTCAGCATCGGAAGAAAGAGCAATCGCGGGGATGACGCCAGTAAAGGAGTCGCTTTTTAATCTGCGGCAGGCCCGAAGTGCGATCTCCGGCTTGTCGGCGGCATCGAAAATAACGACTCGAGGACGGGATCGGAGCGCAATTCCCATCAGCTCGTGCGTGGACCGCGCTATGACTACGGCGATGTCGCGCGCGGCTAGCCAATCCTGTATGATGGCCGGCGGCGCCGGTGCGTCCGGCGAAAAGAAAACAGCAGTGGGATGGGCCACTCTAGGCGGTCCTATCGTCGTCGGAGGCGAACATTACCGCCGGAAAGAAGGCGAAGTCAAACAATGATCGTGAGTTGCGTCACCGGCTAGACGATTAGAAGAAGTAGAACGCAACGCCGAGTATAGCGTACACGATCAGAAGCAGTGCCCCTTCCAGCCAATTCGACTCCGCGTCCAGAACGACAACCGTCGAAATTCCGACAGCGAGGCCAACGCTCACCACCTCTATGGCCGTAAACGCCAGATTCATGGGCTGCCCGAACGCGTGTCCCAGCAGCACCAGAACTGGTGCGACAAGTAGTGCAACCTGAATGCTGGATCCAATAGCGATGCTGATCGCAAGGTCCATTCGATTCTTTACGGCCATCAGGACCGCGGCACTGTGCTCCGCGGCATTTCCGATTATCGGCACCAGAACAAGACCGACAAAAAATTGCGAAAGCCCAAGGCTCGCGGTCGCTTCCTCGGTGGCTCCCACCAGGAACTCCGACATGACACCGATAGTGATTCCAACCCCCAGGAGGACGATCACCGCCTTCTTCAACGACCATTCCGGCTTGGTTTCCCCATGGGCGATATCACCGCCTTCCCCGAACGCCGCCTTATGCGTGCCCATGGAGTACAACAGAGAAAGCCCGTAGCCAAGCATGAGAAGGACAGCGACGAAGTCAGACATCCGAACGGTAGAAGCTATTTGATCCGGACGAGGATGCGTCGATTGAAAAAGAGACGGGATCACCAGACCGACGACGGCAATCACAAGCATCGACACGCTCACGCCCGCCAGGTGCGGATTGAACTTCTGTGTCTTGTACTTGAGCCCTCCCGCGAACAATGACGCACCGAGAACCAGGAGCAGATTTCCAAGAATCGACCCCGTAATGGATGCCTTGACGAGGTCGATCAAACCAGCGCGAAGAGCTAAGGCAGCGATGATGAGCTCAGCGAGATTTCCCAGCGTTGCGTTGAGCAGCCCCCCTATGGTCGGGCCCGTATAGCCCGCCAGCTCTTCCGTAGCGTGTCCAAGAAGCGCAGAAAGCGGGAGGATGGCCAGTGCACTCGCGCCGAAAATGACCAGTGGTGACGCATGCATTAGCTCCGCGCCCACCGCCACGGGAACCAGAATCAGCAGGACGTACAGGTACTTCACTGTTTGCCGGAATCTCCAATCGCGGGTTTCGAGCTGCGTCCGAGCGGTGCCCAGGGGATGCTTGCGTCGAACTGGTAAGTGTGCGACGGCGAACGCCCACGGCTTAACCGCAAGGTGATGAACGCGTCCACGGCGCTGAGCGCATGGTTCGCAATGAGAACGCCCAAATACTGCGACGAAAGTCTGAATGCGCTATTGCTGCGCTGGATAGTGCGGCTAAAGACATCCTGTTCGAACTGCGCATTGCGCCACGACCAGCGAAACTCTTCCTGGATCGCACGGTCCGCATAGAAATCGATCGAGCGCCTGAACTCTTCGGAATCCCTTGGAGGGGCGACTTCGGGATCGTCCCAGTAAGTCAAACGAGCCAGCCGCCACGTTGTTCCGTTGAATGTGGACTCATCTGGCTCGGGCTCGAGCTCGCCTCCGGGATTGACGTCAAACGCTCCACTCTCGATAAAGTGCTGCATCCGCTCGTAATACTCGAAATCACCTACCGGAAACCGATCGGTGAAAAATGAGCGCGCAATCTGAGCAAGGTCGCGATATTCGCCTCTCTGAACCCGGCCCGTCCTTCTCGAATCAATGTACTGAACAAGAAGAAATGCCTCTGTCGCCACGTACGGCAGTGCTCGCTGTTTACTCTGTAGCGCTTGGCCCGCGCCCGGCACGAGAGCAGACGCCAAGGGCGCCCACCACGGCCCGCTGGAGGGGCGTTGGTAACCGGAATTAGTAAGTCCGAATGGCGCAGTCCCCAGAATACCACTTCCCGGAATTGTATCAGCGCCGGCGCGAAACCGGTGCGCAGCGTAGAAAGCGGGTTCGGCTACTGACTGGGCGGACGCCGTGCTCACGCTCACCCAGGACAGAATCGCGAAGGCGAGGCAGGCAAATCCGCGGCTCAAAAGAGATACCGCAGCGAAAGGTACGTCGGAGGCTGGGATGCGCCGGCAAATCCTTCAAACATGCGCGCTAGATCGACCTGCAGGTTTCCGGCTGAGAGACCCAGTCCCAGGGACGCACCATACTGCTCCGAATTCTCGATTTCGCGAAAGACATAGCCAGCGCGAATATGCGCGCGCTGACGGTAGGCCGCGTCCGCACCTATCCGCATGGTAGGTGAGCCCAGTTGCAACTCGTCGATGACATCGCCCGACACGCGCACTGTCACGTCCTTGGAATACCTCTCCAGACTTGTTACGCGATACAGCGCGCCGAACTGTATGCGAGTGGGAAGCGGGTCGGCCTGGTCGCGATCGTTAACTTGAAGCTTGGGACCGACGTTGCGCACCGCTACACCCAGCGATACCGGCAGGAGCCACCGGGCATCATATTGGGCCCCCAGGTCGATCGCCGTTGTCGATGAAACGGCGGGAAGAGTTCCACATATCCCAGCACAGTTGATACGAAGCTGCACAAGTTTCACCGTTATGCCGGCATTGATGCGCGAGCCGATGGGTGTCGCGTACGTCGCCGCATAGACAAGATTCAGCGGTGTGAAAGAGCCCACCACAGTGCCGTTGGGATCTGGAATCTCCTGCTCACCGAAATTCAGAACGTAGATGGAGCCAGCGAGCACGCCGAGCAGGGACGAGGGAAACAGTATTGTGATTGCATCACCGTTACCCACGACACTGCCATAGTGATGCACGGCGATCTCCCTTTTCTCGGACCTGGCGAGCCCGGAAGGATTCCACCACACAGCCTCACTCCCGGGCTGATCCGCCACTACAGCCTGCCCCATGCCGAGAGCGCGGGCTCCAACAGGAATCAGGAGAAAGGGAGCTCCCTCTGTCGTAAGCCCCGATTGCCCACCCGCCACGGCGGCCCAAAGGCTCTGCGTGGCAAGAAGGATCCCCGCTAGAACGGGGCTAGAGCGGCGTAGCCTCATCGACCAGCATTATCGGAATGTCATCGCGGATCGGGTAGCGCACAGCGCACCGGGGACAAACGATACTGTCCTCAGCTTCTCGATAATCCAGTTCGCCCTTGCACTTCGGACAGGCAAGGATAGCCAGTAACTCGCGCGACAAAGTCATGATCCCTCCGGCAATCGATAGCCAAACCGGCGCATAGCCCGTGGTTTGCGGCGCCAGTTTGGAAGTACCTTAACCCATAGATCCAGATACACCTGCCCACCTACCAGTTCCTCGATCTTTATCCGCGCTACCGATCCGATTTCGCGAATGCGGGATCCTTTATGTCCGATGAGGATGTGTTTCTGAGTTTCGCGCTCTACGTACATCACTGCACGAATGTACACCGGAGTTCTATCCTCGCGAAACTCCTCTATCTCACACGCCACACTGTAGGGGACTTCCTGCTCGAGCTGTTCCAGTGCTGTCTCGCGGATCAGCTCACTGGCGAAAAATCGCAGCGGCTGAGTTCCGACATCGTCTTCAGCGTACAGAAATGGACTCTCGGGAAGTCGCCGAGCGATCTCGGCAAGGAGCATCTCGACTCCGTCTCCGGTAAGCGCCGAGATTGGGAAACTTCCGGGTATTCCGGTGGTCAGCCGGTCCCGCTCAGAAACTGAAATGGAGTCAGTCTTGTTGAGAGCGGTGATAAGTTGGCCGCGTGGCAACCGAGCAAGGCTTGCGGCAATTTCGAGGGATGGGGGTGGGCCTTGCGTAGCGTCGGCAATGTAGACGACCACATCGGCGTCACCGAGTGCGGCGAGAGCCGAAGCCCGCATTGCGTGCTGCAGAGCGTACTGCGGATTGAGCAACCCCGGAGTGTCCGAGATTATCATCTGGACGCCGTCGGCCGTGTGTATGCCGACGATGCGATCCCGTGTTGACTGAGGCTTTGGACTCGTAATGCTGAGTTTCTGACCGACAATGCGGTTGAGAAGAGTTGATTTCCCGGCGTTCGGCTTCCCGACGACAGCAACAGTTCCGGCGCGAGTCACTAGATGGCTGATGGCAGATGGCAGATCGCTAATGGCTGATGGTAGATCGGTGGTGGCAGATCGCTGGTAGCTGATGGCAGAATGGCTGATGGCAGAATGGCTGATGGCAGAATGGCTGATGGCTGATGGTAGATCGCTGGTGGCTGATGGCAGCATAATATGACTGTGCAGTGCGGGCTCAGCTACCAGTGCTTAGCGATCAGCCAAGAAGCCATCAGCCATCAGCGACAAAGCCTCCGTTGCGAACGCAACAAAGGCTTTGTGAAGGGGTGCCGGCGACGGCCTACTCTCCCGCGATCTCTCGATCGGAGTACCATCGGCGCTATAGGGCTTAACGATCGTGTTCGGGATGGGAACGAGTGTGGCCCCTACGCTCTAGTCGCCAGCGAAAGTCTAACTGCATATATGTACGCAGTTCGACAGACGGAATGTGGTAGTGAAAAGGAAAAGCGAATAAAAATAGATCGCGTTGCTCTGCTTGCAGTTTAACTACATGGGAGTAGTCAAGCCGCACGGGCGATTAGGACCGCTGCGCTCGGAGGGGTTTGCGCCCCGTCCACGTGCGGCCTATCGACGTGATGGTCTCTCACGGCCCTTTAGGGAGCTCGAAGCTCCGGGAGAGTTCATCTTGGGGGGGGCTTCCCACTTAGATGCGTTCAGCGGTTATCCCCGCCTGCCATCGCTACCCGGCGTTGCACCTGGCGGTACAGCCGGGACACGAGCGGGCAGTCCGACTCGGTCCTCTCGTACTAGAGTCCGCGCCCCTCAACTCTCCAACGCCCACGACGGATACAGACCGAACTGTCTCACGACGTTCTGAACCCAGCTCATGTACCACTTTAACCGGCGAACAGCCGGACCCTTGGGACCTTCTCCAGCCCCAGGATGTGATAAGCCGACATCGAGGTGCCAAACCGCGCCGTCGATGTGAACTCTCGGGCGCGATAAGCCTGTTATCCCCAGCGTACCTTTTATCCGTTGCGCGATAGCCGATCCACACCGGGCTACCGGATCACTACGGCCCACTTTCGTGGCGGCTCGAGCCGTCGCTCTCGCCGTCAGGCGCCCTTCTACCGTTACGCTCGTCGCGCGATTACCGACCGCGCTGAGGGCACCATGC